>NZ_JAUBSX010000105.1:0-22360 GCF_036704885.1 Microcoleus sp. F4-D5
TCATTGGTTTTCTCACAGGATGGTCTTGGATCTTACATTCTTTATCTCTAGCACATCTTTAGAAAAATGGTATTAGTTTTCAATTTAACAGGTGCGACGGGCAAAGCACCGGCAATAGAGAAAGTTATCGATCCAAATAAGGATTGGACTAAACTTGAGGGCGGCAAGAAATTGATCGATTATGTCAAATCACAGCAGCCTGTGGCTGTCGCGCCTCCTGTGGAAACGCCACCGATTGAGACAAAACCGCCTGTGGCTGTCGCGCCTCCTGTGGAAACGCCACCTGTGGAGACAAAACCGCCTGTGGCTGTCGCGCCGCCTGTGGAAACGCCACCGATTGAGACAAAACCGCCTGTGGAAACGCCACCTGTGGAAACGCCGCCGATTGACACAAAACCGCCTGTGGCTGTTGCGCCGCCTGTGGAAACGCCACCTGTGGAGACAAAACCGCCTGTGGCTGTTGCGCCGCCTGTGGAAACGCCACCTGTGGAGACAAAACCGCCTGTGGAAACGCCACCTGTGGAAACGCCGCCTGTGGAGACAAAACCGCCTGTGGAAACGCCACCTGTGGAAACGCCACCGATTGAGACAAAACCACCTGTGGAGACAAAACCGCCTGTGGAGACAAAACCACCTGTGGAGACAAAACCACCTGTGGAGACAAAACCACCTGTGGCTGTAGCGCCACCGATTGAGACAGCGCCGCCTGTGGTAACACTGCCTGTAGCAACGCCACCTGTTGCGACAACGCCACCTGTTGCAACGCTGCCGATCGCCCCTCCAACACCACCCGTGCAACCGCCTACGATCGCCCCGGAACCGCCTCTAGTTGAACTTCCGATCGACGATCTGCCGCAGCCGATCGACCCCGAACCGTCGATTGAAACCGTATTACCGATTAGTTCGCCGCCAGAAAATCGCGCCTTTATCGGCATCATCGATACTGGGTTTGCGCCGAACAATCCCGATTTGGATTACTCTAAAGTGACTATGGGGCGCGATCGCATTGACAAAGACAGCAATCCTTTGTTTACGGCCGGCACTGGTAACGAACACGGCACATTTAGCTGGGGTTTAGTGAGTGCGATTCAAGGCAACGATCGAGGTATTGATGGCTACAACGATAAAGCGAATGTTTACCTAAGTCGGGCAATTGGTTCTGGGGAATGGGATTTAGCTTTAACTGATTTTGTGGGTGAAGCGAAAGCACAAAAGAAGAAGAATGCGATCGCACTTCTTCCCCTCGATTTAACTCAAAAGAATGCTGATGGAAGCATTACCACTCGTTACGAATTTACACCCAGAGAACGTGCTGCATTAGAAAATGCGCGTCAGAATGGAGTGCTGTTAGTTGTAGCGGCTGGGAATGACGGCGGTGTGATGTCGGTTTTGGGTCAGTCTTCCCAGGAGTTTGAGAATATTCTCACGGTTGGTTCGTCTGATGGATTTGGGCGATCGGATTATTCCAGCTACGGCTATGGTTTGGATATTTTAGTGCCCGGAGGTGCGATCGACAATCCGACTTTATCGACTGTTGGCGATGATTTAGGCACGATGGCGGGGACTTCTGCTGCTGCGGCGATTGTGGCGGGGATGGCGTCTAAAGTTTGGGAAAGTAATCCCGATTTGAATCCTACTCAAGTGATTGACGTTTTGACTGGAAGTGCGATCGATTTGAAGGAGCCCGGATGGGATGAAGAAACGGGTTTTGGGGTGGTGAATTTGAATAAAGCCGTGCAAGTGGCGAAGGAAACAGCGCCGCAAAGTTACACGCCTTCACCGTTTATTACGCCTAATACTTGGGATGGAGAAGGGAAAGTTACGCCAATGGAAAGGGCCGCGCAAGATTGGAGTCAGGTAAACACATCCGGGCGGACATTCTATCACGGTTGGCTCGATGATTCTAATCCATCAGATGTCTACACTTTTACTGTGAATCAACCGACTCCTTTGCAATTCGGTACTATCAATATAGGTAGTGCAACCCTGACGGGTAATGGTGTTTATTTGCAATCTGGCTCTCAACCTGCTAATGCAAATACATTACCAGGGGGTCAATTGCCAGCAGGTACTTATACTGTGACAGTTGATAAGGGCAGTCTCTCTAAGGTAGATTCATACACCTTGAAAATGAATTTTTACCCCAATGCTAATGGTAGCGAGCCATATGTAGAGGTAAATCTGCCACCAAAACAAACTCAGAATCCGCCAACAACTGGGTCAAATCTATTTCAGATAGTGGGAGAGATTGGCAAAGAATATCTCAAAATTGGTGGTGAAAGCCGGATGGGTAAACCACTTCAAAATCAGGTTGAACAGGCTAACGGCTTTATCAAACAGTTGTTTGAGAAGGGTTCTATGATTTGGAATGGTAGCAAAGTGGCTACTGTCGATTTTGGAGGGGTTCAGGCTTTCGACTCTTTCGTTAAGTCTGTGTCTTCTCCTGCACCAATTCCTAGCACTTACGTTGATACTTCAAAAAATTGGAAAGCAGAGGTTTACGATTGGGATCGAGGCAGTGAGTTAAAACCACCTGGAAAGCTAAGTGAGGCAACACCTCAATCGAAATTCCTTGGTGCTTTCGATTTAGGATCCAACAGCCAAAAAGGGCTAAAATTTGATTGGGGTAATGGTTCTCCCGCTGGTAATTCTCAGTTCCCCGCCGACAACTTCGTAATCAAGACCTACACCGACACGGACTTTGAGGCTAATAAAACCTACAACTTTAATGCCAGAGGTGATGACGGATTCCGGTTATTTGCCCGCCCTCTTGACAAGCCTGATGCGTGGGAATTAATCACTCCTATCACAGATACATCGATTAATCCAGATACTAGCGCTTGGTGGCAAGAGCATTACGGCAACCCTCCTAAAGAGTACGAATTCAAATCCAAAGAGAGCGGTAAGTATCGTGTTGTTGCCCTTTTCTACGATCGAGATTCAAATGCTGACTTTGACCTTTCTTGGAAGCAGGTTCCAGAACAAACGATTGGTTTTCCAAAAATTCCAGATTACACTTACAAGGATGCTGACTACTTGAATGCGTTATATCAAGACAAGATAGCTAATGAATTTAGTCGCAAGGTTCATCCGGGTAATACTCCAGCATTTGACTCTGATGACGCCGCTCCCGATGGCAAGGATCTCGATCACGGAGTGTACGCCTTAGTTGGCGGAGAAGTTATCGAAGCGAAAAATGGTAAAGAGGATTCTAACAAGTGGTGGGGGTTTAATGGGACGATTGCTATCTTCAATCAAGAACTGAATAAAACATTCATCTATTGGCATTTGGCTGAGGGATCAATTAATGAGAGTTTGAAAGGTAAAAGTATTAAAGCAGGTTCCCCAATTGGAACCGAAGGTAATACTGGTTCAAGTTACGGAAATCACACTCATTTAGAAGTGCATGAAGGTAGATCATACGTTGATATGTCAAATCCTTCCGCTCCTAAATCTCCGGCTAATAGTGGTCGGCTTAAGATAGAACCTGTGTTTCAAAATGCAGTAAGGAAGGGACTTGTAAAACTATATCAACAATAGCGATGGTTTGAAAAATCACGGGTAGGCAACAATAGAGAAGGAACGCGATCGCCCTTTCTTAGCCAGATTCAGAAGGGATCTCGCCCATAATTCATCCAACGATCGATCGCCCTTCTTGCATCCGCGTTAATCAGCGTCCATCTGCGGTTTAAAAAGAGCGATCGCCCTTTCTAATAATTCAGAAGGGCGATCGCCCGTTTTACGATCGAAAGAGCGATCGCCCCGCTCTCATTTGCTATAATCTCAAGTAGTATCTCATTTACCAACAGCCATCGACATGACGGATGAAGAGCTGAAGCAACTAATAGAAAGCAACGCTAGGGCAACTCAAGCTATGTTAGATAACATGGCAGAAGCAAGACTCGAACGACAGGAACTTCGAGAAGGAATGGTACAACTACAAAATGCTGTCGTGCAATTGATTAACGTTCAGTCAGGAATTGCTAACTTACTTACTTCTCTAGATGAAGATCGTCCAACTGTTCTGAGAAAGCTAACCACAATTGAAAACAAACTGGATCGACTTCTAGGACAAGAAAATGCTCAGTAAGTAAAAGAGCGAGATTCTTTAGTCAAGAAGATCGATCGCCCTTCTTGCATCCGCGTTAATCTGCGTCCATCTGCGGTAAAAAAGAGCGATCGCCCTTCTAATAATTCAGAAGGGCGATCGATCTTCAACTGCCCACCTCAAGAGTAAAGATTTACTCATTCTCATCAACATTATCAAAGATATCTTCGATGTCCCGTGCCCCGTGAATCACGCGCAAAATTTCCACCTCTGAGTCTATGAGACGGTAGAAAATCAGATATCTTCTAAAACCTTTAATAGCTTGTTGTCGCACATCGATTAAATTAGGATGAGAAAATTGACAGCGTTTTCCCATTTTTGGGATTTGGGCCAATTGTTTAAAGGTTTCTTCCGCCGCGACAAGAAAGCGATCGGAAGCATCCATATTATCTTCCGCCAGGTAAGTGGCTAATTCAATCAAGTCACGGATAACTTGCGGACGTTTTTGGAGCGAGGTCATTTTTCTCCCTGCAACCCCTGATTCTGGGAAATACGCGATCGCACAGCTTGACGAATCTCCATCCAATTTTCCTCCGTCATCGCCGTAGGATTTCCCGATTCCAAACCCTCTAATAACATCGCTTCCAAACGTTCTGAAGCTTTGCGTTTTTGGTCTTGGCGAATTAACTCACGGAAATACTCGCTAGCTGTACCATAACCACCTTGGGCTACCTGTTCTTCTATATAAGTTCGCATTGAGTCAGGTAGAGAAATATTCATGCTTGTCACTGGTATTACTTACCTCATTTAACTCGTTATCTTATTATGGCAGATTTTGCCATTTTTTGTCAAGCCTCACACAACCTGTAATTTTGTAATAAGAAATTGGGAAGATAGATCGCCCTCGATCGACCAGACTCAAAAAGGATCTCGCTCATCATTCATCAAAAGAGCGATCGCCCGTTTTATAATCAAAATGGCGATCGCTCAAAATCTTTCCCATTCACAACCAATGAATCCAGCCGCACAACAACTTCCAGATTTGACAGGACAAACCTTATCAGAAGCGATCGCCATACTGGAAAGTTACGGCTTCCAATTTCAAACTAGCACAAAAGGTGGCTATCAAACCTTTGAACATCCAGACGGCAGTATCATTCATATTAGACCAAATGGTGAAATAGTCCGTACAGGGCCTCATATACGCGGGACGGAGGGCAAAACTTACCGTCGTAGATACAATAGAGATGGAAATCAAATAAAATTTGAACCAGGGGCTAAGACACATAATACCGGAGAAAAAGTGATTCTATGACAACCGCGATCGCACTCAACCTCAAAACCTTTTTAGAAGACTTAAAAAGTGCCGATTTAGTAGGAGTTTCACTCCGCCCTCAAAAACTTGGCTTGCGTTTAGACTTCACCTTTGGGCCCGAAGTGGGAGATGTAGCCATCGAGTTCGATCGCATTCTTCACCTAGTGATTTCTCGCCCCATCAATTCCGACGATGAAAATTACTGTTTTTGGGTAGGAGAAGTAGAACTCAGAAAGCTTGAAGAAAATGCTGAAACTTTCTTGTCTTCCCTGTCCTATCCTTTCAATTTTCCGGCTAATTTAGATTTATCTGCTTTGAGTCATTTTCGGTTGGAAGGGGATATTTTTATTGAAATCATTTGCGAACACTATAAGATTTTTCAGGAAGTTAAAAATTAATGTCTATTTTTTAAGCTTTATGAATCAAAAGAGCGAGATCCCTTATCTTGAAGCCTTCCCAATTTTTTGAGGATCTGTTTTTTTTCAATTTTCGTAATAACAGGCTTAATCATAGAAGCTTTTAAAAGCCCAGCCCCTCGCCAATCTGTTATGACAACATCACAGACTTTCGGGCTACTGCTAACTTGGCTAGTTATACCCATCAAAATGCGGTCGGGATATTCTGCATTATAAACGTCACAACTAATCACAACTGCTGGACGTTTTTTATGGGTAGTTTGATCTGTAAAAGGAAACGGAACTAAAACCACATCACCAAAATTATAACTCGTTATACTCCGCGTCCTCTGGGTTATCCCAAATTTTAGCAAAAGCTGCTTCTGAGAGTTTAGTCGCAGCAGAAACGAGCTGACGAGCTTCACTTCGCGTTAATAGGAAGTCGATAAAATCTTCTAATACCGTGATTTTATCGGGCGGTAAACTGCGGATTTTTTCCATCAGCTTTGTTTCAGGGTTTTGGGCGACACTCATGTTAGATATCACTTTCTTATTGACGAAATAGCACTCAGAGTAAGTGCTACAAATAAATATAACATGGGGAGGGCGGGTTTGGCAGCAGCAGTAAACTCGCTCCTATTATAGACTGTAGCTCAACCTGATCCTACTATTTATGAGTGGAGATTATTGTTGTTTGGCGATGACCTACTTGTTCACCGAAAACTATGAAAAAAATCATCATTGGCATCATGGGCCCTGGCGAAAGTGCCACATCAACCGACTTAGAAAACGCCTATCAACTCGGACAACTCATCGCTGAAGCAGGATGGATATTGCTAACTGGCGGTAGAAATGTCGGCGTCATGGATGCCGCCAACAAGGGAGCAAAATCAGCTAACGGTTTAACAGTCGGCATCCTTCCGGGGAATGACACTCGCGGCATTTCTGAAGCTGTAGATATTGCGATCGTCACCGATATGGGAAACGCCAGAAATAATATTAACATTCTTTCTTCAGATGTAATAATTGCCTGCGGTATGGGGACGGGCACGGCTTCGGAAATCGCCCTCGCTCTCAAAGCTAACAAACAAGTTATATTGTTAAATCACAGCGCCGAAAGTCAAGTTTTTTTTAAAGGTTTAGCACAATTTAACATCTTTGTGGTAAACAATGCTGTAGAGGCTATGAATCAAGCTCGCGAAATCCTAGCAAATTCAAGATGAAATCCAAGATGAGAGTAAGCAAATTCAACTTTTGTGCGATCGGCATTTTCCTGACTTTGGGGATTTTCGTCACTACCAAAGCAGACGGAAGAATTGCACAGTTTAGTTTCAGCAACAAACCCACTCAAAAATTAGCACAAATCCTCCCTCCGCCGCCTCCTCCCCCTGCCAAATTGCCAGTTACCGAACAAGAAGCGCCACCTATTCGCAGTGAATCCGTGCCCGATCAAATAGCTTTAGCAACCCATTTGCAGACCCTCAAAGCTAGAATGTACGGTGCTTACTGGTGTCCTCACTGTCACACGCAACAAGAACTTTTTGGCAAAGAAGCATTTACCGCAATTACTTACATAGAGTGCGATCCTAGAGGCAAAGATGCTCAACCGGATTTATGCAAAGCTGCCAACATTAAAGCTTATCCAACTTGGGAAATTCGGGGGAAATATTACACGGGCCGGCAATCTTTGGAAAAACTGGCTATTTTATCCGGTTATAAAGGCAGCAGCAATTTTGGGCCACAACTTCCCTCTCCTTAAAAATATCTAAATTCGTTCGCACTCGCACTCGCCCACTAAGAAACTGGGTTTTTGAACCGAGATTGATGGTTTTCAGCAATTATTTTGGTTAAAAACCCGGTTTCTCGCCACCCTTGCGTCCAGGATTATAAATGTAAAGTGCTTATGGGGTGTCTAAAATTATGATTTTTCTGAATCCAATTTCTGAATAATCTGAATTGACATGACAGTGAGCTGGTTATTTAATGGTAATTAGGCGGACAGATAGATGTCTATTTCAGATTAGCAGTTATTCAGGAGACTGAAGCAATGCAGTTACAAGTTAGCAACAAACAAATAATCTGGAGCAGTTTGCTGTGCTTTTCGGCAATTGCATTTCCCCTAACGAGCCAAGCTATCACAGTACAAGAAGTACCGAATCCCCGCCAAGTAAATAACACTTGGGTAACGGACAAAGCAAACATTCTCAGCGACAGCACCGAAACTCAGCTCAATCAAATGATTTCGGATTTAGAGGCAAAAAACGGCTCAGAAATCGCTGTTGTAACAGTTCCTGATACTAAGCCATCGGCGACACCAAAAGCATTTGCTACAGAATTATTTAACTTTTGGGGAATTGGCAAAAAAGGTAAAAATAACGGAGTTTTATTGTTGATTTCGTCTGGAGAACGCCGCGTTCAAATTGAAACAGGTTCTGGCATTCAAAGCATTCTGCCGGATGCGAAGGTAGTGGGTATTATTCAAACCGAAATTACGCCCCCATTTAAACAGCAGGACTTTGACGGCGGTACATTAGCGGGGACAAAGGCGTTAGTAAATGTTTTACAAACTCCGATTGTAAATGCTCAATCTCAAACCACGCTGCCTTTCGCTCCAATCGTACCATCTCAAGGGGTGAAACCGTCACCAATACCTAGTCAATCGCCAGTTATTAGCAATAGTACATCCACAGGTGAAGATTCATCGAATTTAATCTATGGCTTACTTGGGTTGTTATTCATAGCATTCATAGCATTTATATCTTGTTTCATTATCTTGAGGATATTTCGCAGCTTATTTTCTCGGATATCTCGTTCCCGCCACCGCCCTTATCCGCGCAATTACAGCAGTCACAATCGCAATTACGGCAGTCACAATCGCTATTACAGCAGTCACAATCGCTATTACAGCAGTCACAGTCCCAATTACAGCAGTCACAGCGTCGATTACAGTAGCACTAGCGACTACAGCAGTAACAGTAGTAGCGATGATTGCGGTGGCTACTACAGCAGTAATAGCAGCGACTACAGTATTAGCAACAGCGACTGCGGGGGTAGCTTTGGCGGTGGCAACTCCAGCGGTGGCGGTGCCGGTGCCGATTACAGCAGCATTAGCAGTAGTGACTGCGGAGGTAGCTTTGGCGGTGGCAACTCCACCGGTGGGGGTGCGGGTGCCGATTACAGCAGCAGTAGCGACTACAGCAGTAGCGACTACAGCAGTAGCGACTACAGCAGTAGCAGTAGCAGCGACTACAGCAGTAGCAGTAGCAGTAGCGACTACAGCAGTAGCAGTAGCAGTAGCGACTATAGCAGTAGTGGGGGTGGCGGTGGGGATTGGTAATTCGGGAATGGAGGCATAAACCGAGTTTTTTTAACAGGAATTAGTCCCCCTCTGCGGGGACGCAAGTTTGTTTAGTGGCGGTTTCAACCGCCCCACTCGCAAGGGGGTAGCTAACTAAAATACTCTTCAACTATTTTCAAAATCCGCGAGGCTGCCAAACCGTCACCAAAGGGATTAATTGCCATTGCCATTGCGTTGTATGCTTCGGAATCGCTCAGCAATTCTGCCGCTGCTGTGAAAATTGTATCAGAATTCGTACCGACAAGTTTAGCGGTGCCTGCGGAAATTGCTTCTGGTCTTTCGGTGGTTTCTCGCAATACTAAAACTGGCTTGCCCAAACTAGGTGCTTCCTCTTGCAAGCCACCGGAATCTGTTAAAATTAAATGACTTCTCTGAATCGCTCCGACTAATTTTGCGTAATCTAAAGGTTCAGTTAAAAAGACTCTTGGATGGTCGCCCAAAAGAGCTTTTAAAGGTTCTCTGACTGTAGGATTTCGGTGTAGAGGTAAGAGCAAGGCTGTATCGGGAAATTTATCTAAGATTTGGAGAAATGCGCGAGCAATTCCTGCTAAAGGTTCTCCCCAATTTTCGCGGCGGTGAACTGTGGCTAAGATAGTGCGATATTTGCTCCAATCTAAGTTAGGAATGTCGCATTTTGGTTCGCGTTTGGCGACAGAAAGCAAAGCATCGATTACTGTGTTGCCTGTACGGTGAATTTCTCCCAAAACGCCCGATCGCCCTAAATTCTCCGCAGCCAGCTCTGTTGGGGCAAAATGCAGCCTTGTGAGCTGAGATATCAACCGTCGGTTAGCCTCTTCGGGGTAAGGATTGAACACGTCGTCTGTCCGCAATCCGGCTTCTACGTGACCTACGGGTATTTTCTGGTAAAATGCAGCTAAAGCAGCGGCAAACGCTGTCGTTGTATCGCCTTGAACTAACACGATCGCGGGCTGCAATTCTTTAAACAATGCTTCCAAACCCTGCAAACTCCGGGATGTAATATCCGTCAAGGTTTGCTGGTGCTGCATAATTGCTAAATCCCGATCGGCTTTGAGATCGAACATTCGCATTACTTGCTCGACCATTTCTCGGTGCTGACCGGTTAAAATTACTTGGGTGTCAAAGGTTGGCGAACTTTTGAACAGTTGAATTACTGGAGCTAGTTTAATCGCTTCCGGGCGAGTTCCTAAAACGATGCAAATGCGGTGAGTGGCTGCGGGCATGGTAAAATTAGGTGTAAGTTTATTCATATTGCCGTGTTGGTGGGGGCGGGTTTTGGAGGTTGTGGGTTTTAGGCAATTATTGTCGGTGAAACCTGCCCTTACATCGCTCTGCCGCCCAAGTGGGGGCGGGTTTTGGAGGTTGTGGGTTTTAGGCAATTATTGTCGGTGAAACCTGCCCCTACCTATATCTGCCGTGTTCGTGGGGGCGGGTTTTGGAGATGGTCGGTTTTAGGCAATTATTGTCGGTGAAACCCGCCCCTACAGGATGATTGATATTAGTACATTTTTGTTGATTGCTTATGCCCTATCGCTACATTCTATTTTACAAACCTTATGATGTTTTAACTCAATTTACTGACAACTCCAGCGAAACTAAACGCAGCACTCTCAAAGACTATATTCCTATTCCTAACATTTATGCAGTAGGAAGACTCGATCGCGATAGTGAAGGTTTGTTGCTGCTAACCGATGACGGACAAATGCAGCACCGCCTCAGTGACCCTTCATTCGCTCATCCCCGCACTTACTGGGTGCAAGTTGAACGAATTCCCGATGCAAATGCGATCGCCGCTTTGCAGACAGGTGTCACAATTCAAGATTATCGGACTCGATCGGCAAAAGTGCAATTATTGTTAGAAGAACCACCTTTGCCGCCCCGCGAACCGCCGATTAGATTTCGCAAAAACGTGCCGACAGCTTGGCTGGAAATGACCCTCACAGAAGGCCGCAACCGCCAAGTGCGCCGGATGACCGCAGCAGTAGGGTTTCCGACGCTGCGGCTGGTCAGGTGCGCGATCGGGCATTTGCGTCTCGAAGGTCTCAAACCCGGTGAATGGCGCGAACTAACTCAAGCTGATTTTAGATTTTAGATTTTAGATTTTAGATTGGGGAATTACTGTCAACCATCTTGAGTGTTAGGAGATTCTTGATAGCTGAAACTATTACTGTGGCTGCATTTCCCTTCTTCATTCTTCCTTCTTGCTTCTGCTTACTTGCTCGGCGGCAAAATAAAACTCTCCTTTCCATCCTTATCTTTTTGCACCTGAGCTCCCAACTTGACAAGAGCTTGTTTCGCCCTTTGACGCACCAACTTATCAGTTGTTTGATAATAAACCGTACTCCAAGCAGTAAACCGCACCGGCACGCTATCGGGATCTCGGCGCAAATACTCAGCAGTTGCTCGAAACATCGGCGCCAATTTCGACCATTCCGGGTTTCCTTCCACCCAATCAGCGGCCATTTCGTGGGAGCGAATTGACTCGGGAATATCTCCCAACAGCAGCAACTCATCAAGACCTTTAGTTCGCCACACTATCCACGATTGGGAATGAATTTGCGGCGAAAGGGAAAGGGCGCTAGTACCCCTCTCAATCAACTCAACAGCAGTTTCAGGCTTTCCCTGATAAAAAGAAATAGCTGTGGAAAGAAACAGGTAGATGTCAGCCCACTTCGGGTCGCGCCGCGTAACTATGTCAAAATAATCTTGGCTCAGATTGTAGCCCGTCACATCTCGGGCTTCGTCGTCGCCAAAATACTGCAAAAATTTGAGAAATGTCCAATCTGCAATTAAATTATCAAACCCAAAACTAGGGAGATTTTTGAGCATTCTCAGCCGCAGGGCTTCTTGCTGCGCTTCTTGCTTGAAACTGGCAGCAGACATTGCAGAGAGGGACTTTTGCCCCTGAACGCGAACAGGGGACATTCCGCCCAACTGCCCGCTAGACTGCATGGCGACGACCCCCGCCAGCGCTGCTAGACCGATAATTCCATTAACGAGCAGGCTCAACCACTTACGCGAAAATTGTTCGATTTTAGCTTCCACGGCACTTTATAAATCCAAGTTTTAAATTAAGTTTATTGAAAGAGAGTAATAATTGGTTGGCGATCGACAATGAATCTCGTTAAACTGTCCAAAGGGATGGTGGAGCCTCCACACAATAGTTTAAGTAGTAGTTTGAGATTTTTTAGCAATATAAAATCTCAAATCAAAAATCTAAAATCGAATTGAGCCAAATTCAATGAATCAAGCCCGCAGACGCTTTTCTAAGTTACAGGCAGCCCTGTTCAGTGGGGCGATGGCAACAACCGCTTCGATATCTTTACTCGTTCCCGGCCTGAGTCAATCAGTCCGCGCCGAGCTTCAAGATAGCCCCAAAGCTGTCTTAGACGAAGCTTGGCAAATTGTGAACCGAGAGTATGTTGATGGCAGCTTTAACAAGACTGACTGGCAAGTAACCCGCCAAGAATTGCTCAGCAAAAATTATACCTCTCGCGAAGCTGCCTACACCGCCCTCCGCAAAGCCCTAGAGAAATTAAACGACCCCTACACGCGCTTCATGGACCCGAAGCAGTACGAAGCGCTGACGAATCAGACATCCGGGGAACTGACAGGGGTGGGGATGAGGCTGGAAGAAAACGAGAAAACCAAAGCGATTACGGTAGTCGAACCGATGGAAAATTCCCCGGCCCTGAAGGCAGGGATTCAAGCGGGCGATACGATTTTGGTGATTGACGGCAAAGCTACCAAAGGCATGACTGTCTCGGATGCGGCTCAGATAATTCGGGGCGCTGAAGGCACGAAAGTCACGCTGCGGATTGCTCGCGAGGGCAAAAGCGAGTTTGATATCACTCTGACTAGGGCGAGAATTGAGGTAGCAGCGGTTCGCTACAGCCTCAAGAAAGAAGGCGGTCAGAATGTCGGTTACATCCGCTTGCAAGAGTTTAGTTCCCACGCAGGGGAACAAATGCAGGCGGCGATTAAAAATCTCTCGGATCAGAAAGCTGACGCTTTTGTGTTGGATTTGCGGGGGAATCCCGGCGGCTTGCTGCGAGTGAGCATTGATATCGCTCGAATGTGGATGGATACGGGGGCGATCGTCCGCACAGTCGATCGCGCGGGCGATTCTCAGGAAATGCGCGCCAACCGCACTGCAATCACTGACAAGCCTTTAGTGGTGCTCGTGGACGATAACTCTGCCAGCGCCAGCGAGATTTTGGCCGGTGCTCTGAAGGACAACAAGCGCGCAACAGTGATGGGCGGCCAAACTTTTGGCAAAGCTTTGGTGCAGTCGGTGCATTCTTTGGCTGACGGTTCGGGATTGGCGGTGACGATCGCTCACTACTATACTCCCAACGGTACGGATATCAGCCACAAGGGGGTTACTCCCGATATTAAGGTCGAAGTCACCGACGAACAAAAGCTGAAATTAGCTAACAAACCGACGTTGGTTGCAACTAAGGACGATCCTTGCTACGCGCAGGCGATCGCACTTTTGCGAACTACCGCTTCGTCTCCCCGTCCCGTTGCTGGTAATGAGGCTCTTGTTCCTCAGAAGTAGTTGAAACCGTAAGTTATTAACAATTAGCTTTAAGATGAAACCCGCACCGGCGGGTTTTGTTTTTATGGATTAGTTCTTGGTGATTGATTGTGATTGCCAAATGACTACTGATATCAAATCCGGTAGCGTCGGAATTAATATTACTCACAGCTTTCTAGACCGCGAGAGCAAGAGTGTCCCTACCGCGATTAATTGTAGGGACACTCTTGCTCTCGCGGTGTCCTCATAATTCCGCTGCAACCGGAAACTATATGAAGCCGATGTTATCGTCTCATCGGCCTCTCTCGATACCGCTAAGCCTCAAGCTTCCGATTTCTTGCGATCGAACCCGATCGGGTTTGACAATCAAGCATCTAGGATACAAGCCCCCGGATTCATCCGTCCAGAAATAAAAAACCTGTATCCGATAAAGGAGTCCCCGACTCGATCCGTGGGGTCAATGCTTCAATTCTTTAATCTAAAATCTAAAATCGCGCAATCGATTGACACGACCCACAAGACTCGTATCTGTTGCCAGACGAGAGATATCTGGACTTGGCTCTCCCCGGACTTCTGGAAGAGCCTCAGCCGATTGCTGACAACTGACGGTCGATCGCTATTGATAGGATTGCTATATGCGCGACTTTGATGTTTAATGGCTAAAGCCAACTATTCGATCGGGTAAAGCGACGCAATGTTTCAAGAATTACTGTCGGAAATTGCCATTTTCAAAGAAACTAATTTTGTTCTAGTTGATATCGGTGCATCAGGCGAACCTCACCGCATCTGGCAGGAAATTGCTCCGTTTTCCTACTACATCGGCTTCGATCCAGATTCTAGGGAATTGAATGAGGAAAATTCTTGGAATTTCCAAAAATTTACCATTGTCAAAAAAATCGTAACCGATGATTCCTCTAGTCAGGTCAAATTTTTCCTAACTTCCTATCCCTTCTGTTCGAGTACGCTTCAACCCAACGAAAATTCCCAGCAGTATAGCTTTACAGAAACATTTGACGTTGAGAGCCGTGTGGAATTACCTGCAACACGGTTGGATGAAGTCATTGGAGAGCTGAAAGTTCATGGAATTGATTGGTTAAAACTCGATTCTCAAGGTCGGGATTTAGATATATTTGTGAGTATCGATAAATCGGTCAGAGATCGGATGTTAGCGATCGATGTCGAACCGGGAATTATAGCTTTCTATAACGGAGAAAACACGTTCGATCGAGTTCATAAGGCTTTAATAGAGGAAGGTTTTTGGCTGTCGAGTCTCAACTTTCAGAGTTTTCCTAGGGTGATGCAGAGTACGCGGAAAGCCCTCTCCAGTCAACTCGACCAGCAACAGATCGAACGATTGCCGGGGAGTCCGACAGCCGCTGAAGCCAGATATTTCAGAACCCTAGAACACCTCAAATTAGTTGAGGCTAGTTTGCGCGACTACGTGAGTCTTTGGGCTTTTGCGCTCTTGGATGGCAAGGTGGGTTTTGCCTTGGATATCGCCTTACACATCTCAGACTCCTGTGGCACAGATCCTGTGGGCGGTATATTGCTAGATAAAACGATCGAACTGGCTAAACAGTATAAATAGGGAACAGCGAATAGGAAATAGGGAATAGGCGATCGTCAGCTAGCAAATAGGACACAATTTATTTATACTGGCTATAGAAACCAGCTTATACACAATCAAGAATTCATCTTAAATTTCAAGAATTATGTCTTCTCAACTTGAGTGGCAACCTCAACCAATTCACAACGACGTATCCAGTCGAGCCGCAGTCTTGCAGTCATCGCTAACCTGGTATCAGACATCTTTTACGGGCATCTGGTTTGGTGCCTTTGAGTCCGACGATAACGTTCAAGATCATCCCGTCACCATGCTGACTCGCTTCGATCCGGGTGGCTTTTTCCCGCTGCACGGACACGCCGGTGGAGAAGAAATTTTGGTACTCCAGGGCAACTTCGCTGATGAAACCGGTGTGTATCCCCCAGGATCTTATATGCTCAATCCCGAAGGGTTTATCCATCGCCCTTATAGCGATGAAGGTTGCCTGACATTTGTTAAATTACGGCAACATGGTGGAACCACTCGCCAGCGGGTGAAAACGAATATTTACGAGTTGTCCTGGCAGCCCGGTATTATTCCCCAAATTGAAGTAAAGCCACTTTACGAGCAAGAGGGTTTTCCTGAAAAAGTTTGGGTGGAACGCTGGCAACCCGGTACGGCCTTGTCGAATGTAGTTGAATCTGAGGTTAAAGAAATCTTTGTCATCGAAGGTACTTGGAGTGATGAGTTAGGAGATTACCCAACTGGTAGTTGGCTGCGGTATTCACCCAATTCTCCCTATAGTCCGTCGTCGGCAACTGGTTGTCTGGTTTATGTGAAGACTTATCCTCTAAATTCAACGCGATTTATTGTTGGAAAAGACTTCCGACAGCCTTTTGAGACAACTGAGTCTGGTGGCTAAGGATTCACAGTGTAAATTGTTAGACAAAACTTCCCCCTTGCGGGGGCTGGACTATAATTGCCAATTGCTAGAAAAGAGTTTGCAATAGCAGCCAACTATTTAATCCTACTATAATACTAGCCACGAACCAAGCTACTGCTTTGAGCCAAAATGGATTCACAAACTCTCCCATTAAGCGGCGGTTTGAGGTAAACATTACCAAGGGAATTACTGCAAAGGGTAATTGCAAACTGAGAATCACTTGACTGAAAACCAGTAAATTAGTTGTACTACCTTCCCCAAACAAGATAATTACGACCAAAGCCGGCACAATTGCAATCAGTCGAGTCAGCAAGCGCCGCAACCAAGGTCGCAGTCGAAAATTTAGAAACCCTTCCATCACAATCTGTCCTGCTAAAGTTGCAGTTAAGGTTGAGTTCTGCCCCGAAGCCAATCAAGCCAAGGCAAAAATTGCACTAGCATAACCCACACCCAGCACCGGAGAAAGCAGTTTGTAAGCATCTTGAATTTCTGCTACTTCTTGATAGCCGGAAAAGTGAAAGTTGGCGGCAGACAAAATCAGAATAGCTGAATTAATAAACAAAGCTATTGACAGCGCTACGGTAGAATCAATTGTGCCAAATTTAATTGCTTCCCATTTTTTATCAGCAGTTTCTTGCCAAGCGCGAGTTTGCACGATCGACGAATGCAAGTAAAGATTGTGCGGCATCACAGTTGCCCCTAAAATACCAACCGCAATATAAAGCATTCCCTGATTTTGCAAAATCTCTAGTTTCGGAACATAACCGAGTAAAACTCCTCCGGCATCTGGTTTTGCAAAAATTATTTCTGCAATAAAACAACCGCCAATAATTGCAATAATCGTAATTACCAAAGCTTCGATATAAGGAAAGCCTTTCCCTTGTAAAAATAACACCATTATCACATCTAGCGCAGTAATGCACACTCCCAAAACTAAGGGAATGCCAAATAGCAATTGCAGTCCGATCGCACTTCCAACAAGTTCAGCTAAATCGCAAGCAGAAATAGCAATTTCACAAAGTATCCACAGCAAAAAACTGACTCGCGGACTGAAATAATCTCGACAAGCTTGTGCCAAATCTCGTCCCGTTGCCACTCCCAACCGCACGCAGAGTGATTGCAGCAAAATTGCCATCAAATTAGATAGCAAAATCACACTTAATAGCCCATAGCCAAACTTTGCTCCCCCTGCCAAGTCAGTCGCCCAGTTTCCGGGGTCCATGTAACCGACTGAAACCAAATATCCAGGCCCTGCGTAGGCCAGCATTTTACGCCAGAAACCTTTGCTGTTGGGAACGGGGATGCTGCGGTGAACCTCTCGAAGGCTGGGTTTGTTCTCCGAATGAGTCATTTGTTTTACGATTCAATTCTTTTCATATTTTTTTCAAATTCTCACAAAGGTAGCGGAATGTCATCAGTCGGATCGAAATCCGGCAGAGTCACCGTATATATTAAGTTGTGTATATTTTGAGTTGAACCGAGATGCGCGCGATCGACTAAGATTAGGTCGATCGGCAAAAATCACCCTGGTCTGCGAATACTCTATTTCAAAACTCTAGTCGCATTGAAAATAGCTGCTAAAGCCACCCCAACATCGGCAAAAACAGCTTCCCACATTGTTGCTAAACCAAAAGCACCCAAACCAATAAATATCGCTTTAATTGACAGCGCAAAAATGATATTTTGCCAGACAATATTGTGAGTTTTCCGGGCAATTTGAATGGCTTGGGCCACCTTTGACGGTGCATCTGCCATAATCACAACATCAGCAGTTTCGATCGCCGCATCCGAACCCAAACCCCCCATCGCTATGCCCACATCAGCTCTCGCAAGCACTGGTGCATCATTAATTCCATCCCCCACAAAGACAATTTTATCGCCTTTTTTAGATTGACCGATCAGTTTTTCGATCGCCTCTACTTTTCCTTCGGGTAATAACTCAGCTAAATAGGAATCTAAACCGAGCTTTTTCGCAACACTATCGGCGACAGCTTGATTATCTCCTGTGAGCATCACGATTCGCTCAACACCTAATTTTTTGAGGTCGCCAATAGCCTGTACTGCGTCTTCCTTAAGCTCGTCAGCAATTAAAATGTAGCCAGCGTAGCGGTTGTCTACCGCTAAATGCACGATCGTACCTTCAGCATTGCAGACATCGCGAGCAATGTTTTCTCGGTGCAGCAAACGGTCATTTCCCGCAAGCACAATTTGATTATTTAATTTTGCTCGGATGCCGTTTCCCGCTATTTCTTCGTAATCTTTCACATCCGACGAATCTATTTTTCCGCCGTAAGCTTCCAGAATAGATTTCGCGACAGGGTGATTGGATTGAGATTCTACTTTAGCCGCTATTGCCATCAACTCTGTTGGGGAAAAACCATTTGCAGGCACAATTTGTGCTACTTTAAAAACTCCTTTGGTCAGAGTTCCTGTTTTGTCCAAAACAACTGTCTTGACTGCTGTCAGGGTATCTAAAAAAGTCGAGCCTTTAACCAAAATACCGCGCTTGGCTGCACCGCCGATTCCCCCAAAGTATCCCAGAGGAATGCTAATCACCAATCCGCAAGGACAGGAAATAACTAACAAGACAAGGGCGCGGTAAACCCATAAAAAGCGATCGGCATTAGTTGCTCCTGAAATGAACAAAGGCGGAATTAAAGCCACTGCTAGCGATGCAAATACTACAAAAGGCGTGTAGTAACTGGCAAATTTGCTGATAAATTTCTCAGTTTCAGCTTTTTTGCTTCTGGCATTTTCTACTAATTCCAGAATTCGGGAGATTGAAGATTCACCGAAGACTTTGGTAACTTTGACGGTGAGAACTCCTGTCTGGTTAATTGTTCCTGCTAAAACTGTTTCTCCAACTTTCACGGTTCGAGGTACTGATTCTCCAGTTAGTGCAGATGTGTCAATCTGAGAGTTGCCGTCGATAATTTCACCGTCTAAGGGGATTTTTTCTCCCGGTTTGACAAGGATGATATCGCCGACGGCTACGGTTTCTGGCGAAACTTTTTTGATGTCGCCATTTGCTTTGAGGTTGGCATAATCTGGGCGAATTTCTAAAAGCGATTTGATCGATTGACGCGATCGCCCTACGGCAAATTCTTGAAAAAGTTCTCCGATTTTGAAAAACAACATCACCCCGACTGCTTCCGGGAGTTTGTGAATGGCGACAGCGCCGAGTGTTGCTACAGTCATTAAGAAATTTTCATCAAACACTCGACCTCGCAGAATGTTGCGACCCGCACTGGTTAAAACATTCCATCCGCTTAAAAGATAGGCTGGGATGAAAACCAGATATTCACCTATAGAATAGGGCGTGTTGTGGAGTTTTTCTTCAAAAATTAAACCGCCGACAAATAGTACAACAACCGATATCACAGGAATCAATTCTTGATTCAGGTTAAAATCTCCGTGGCCGTGGTCGTGGTTGTGGTCGTGTTCGTGGTTATGATTCTCATGGCTGCGATCGCGGTGGTCCTCGTGACTACAGCAGCCGGAATCGCTCGACTTGGCTTTTTGCATCGTTTTTCCTGGGTTTATCCTAACGTCTTATCGTATGAAGAGATATTCATATTATATGGTAAAAAATAAAATCTAGTATATTTTGAGTTAAAAATCTAGCTATTTTTTGGAAAAATCTTGTTAAGTTGGTAGGAACGTTACTAGGGATTAAGAGTAATAACTATTCTCAGTTGCTGAAGTTGACACCAATGGTTGAAGGCATATTCACTCTCTGATTTCTATATCGAACCGAGAAAGTTGTGATGTGTAAAACTAGATTATGTTGTACTGCCCAAAACAGTTATGTCATCAGACATCGTTCTCATAGGCCCGATTGGTGCTGGCAAATCTACTGTCGCTGAGCTTTTAGCCGATCGCGTCGGTCTTCCACAATGGTCAATGGATGAACTACGATGGGACTACTATCAGGAAATTGGTTATGATGAAGAACTCGCAAAACAAAAACGAGAATCCGAGGGATTGTGAGGAATTTACCAATACTGGAAATCCTTTGAAGCCTATGCAGTAGAGAGATTGCTATCGGGACACAAACATTGTGTTATCGATTTTGGTGCTGGTCACTCTGTATATGAAGAAACTGCTTTGTTTCAAAGGGTTGAACGAGTTCTAGATCCTTATCCAAATGTAATTCTTTTACTTCCATCTGCTGATTTAGATGAGTCGGTGCAGATTCTGAACGATCGTAATGAATATGTACCCGATGGCAATCTAAATATCAACGAACATTTTGTCAGACATCCTTCAAATCATCAGTTGGCAAAATTTACCATATACACGAAGGCGAAGACAGCGGAGGAAACTTGCAATGAAATTTTGAGCCTAAGACTAATTAAGCAGCCGGATAAACTCTAAAGGCAAACCGTCTGTATCGGCAATAAAAGCTACTTCGTAAACATTTTGCCCGATCGCCTGTTGAGTCGGTTCTAATAAAACTTTCAAAGCTTGAAACTGGTTTGGCTGGTCTTTAGCAGCTTCCTCAAACCTTTCTTTCAAAGACTGCAACCAGCTAGGTAAGTCAGTTGTCGCCTCAGTTAAATCGAAAGATAAATGATAATATCCAACATAATGCTCGTCTCCGAAAGCATCCGGTGCGGGTTTGGGTTCCGGGATTTGAATTAGTTCGATGCGTCCGTTGAGACCTTCCATCCAACAGGCTAGGGTGTAACCTGTGGTAAAGCGATCGCTCACAGTAAATCCCAACTGTTCGTAAAAGGCGATCGCCCGGTGAATGTTAGCAGTGCGAATCGAGGCGTGGTGCATTCGATTTTAGATTTTAGATTTTAGATTTTAGATTGGGGAATTGGGAATTGGGAATTGGGAATTGGTTGCTATCGCCAAAACATTCTAAAAAACCTAGGACAAATGACAACCAATAAATAACTAATAACTAATAACTAATAGACCTCTCCCATAATTATTGTGGAACAGGCATCTTGCCTGTTCAAAACCGTTTTTTTGGGAGATGTCTAATAACTATTCAAACAACCGAAAATAAGGATATCTAATCGGAACTCCCGGCTCTTTTTCCAAATCAAAATTAATCACTTCCCAGCAAGGGTCTTCTTGAGGATCGGGGCTAAAATCCACAGGCAAACCGTACAACCTCGGCCGCGGCGATTCCGACTGGCCGCGCCAAGGCGTGCTGCGTTCCAAATAAGCGCTGATTAAGTCGCGATAGCGTTGGGCAACGATCACGCGAGTTGCTCGGTAGCCTTGAGTATAAAGTCGATCGAGCGCTTCGTGAATTTCAAACCGAATCCCGTCCGGGTGCGTGTGCTGGCGATACCATTCACCCTCCCAGCGGCGCCAGTGCCGCCCAGACTGAAGGTGAACCAGTTCCCCCGTTTTTGGATCTGCCTCAAATGCCCCGTGACGCGGACACAAATAGGTATCCGTGAGCGTTAGAGCCGGAATTGTTTGGCGACAGTGGGGACACTGAATTTCCGGGCCAAACATCGGGTATTGCAAGGCAACTTCAATCATTTATTTGCGTCCCAGCATATTTTCTCTGCAAAAGTGCCAAATACTTTTATTATATCCCGTATCAACAACCAGCTAATCTGCTAGAAGTATAACGATCGACCAACAAATGAGCAATCTCAACGAACCTATACCTGCACTTCCTTCCTATTGGCCCAGGCCAGATCTATCCCAAGCTGCTTTTGTCGCTGAAGGCGCTGTTGTCATCGGCAGGGTAGAGGTGGCAGCGGGCGCTAGTATCTGGTACGGGGCGGTGGTGCGGGCGGATGTAGAGCGAATTGCGATCGGCTCAAGTACCAATATCCAAGATGGAGCAATTCTGCACGGCAATCCCGGGAAACCGACGGTTTTGGAAGATTTCGTGACAGTCGGACACCGAGCCGTGATTCACTCAGCTTACATTGAACGGGGCTGCCTGATCGGGATTGGGGCGATCGTCCTGGACGGAGTGAGGGTGGGCAGAGGCTCTATCGTCGGTGCAGGGGCGGTTGTCACCAAGGACGTTCCCCCTCATACCCTAGTTGCGGGAGTGCCTGCCAAACGCCTGCGGGATGTCTCTGAGGAGGAAGCTGCAGAGTTGGTGGAGCACGCTAAGCGTTACGAAAAGTTGGCTTTGGTTCACGCGGGGAAAGGTTCTGATTTGGGATTTCATTAGTTGTTGACACTCCCTGTGCTGAAGCAGCAGGGATTCTAAAGAAACTACCAAAAGGTAATTCTTGAAGGCGCTGTCAAAA
>NZ_JAUBSX010000106.1:0-21292 GCF_036704885.1 Microcoleus sp. F4-D5
GTTCAGCCAAAAAGCATTGGGCTGACAAGTTTTCACAACTGATTAAAAAATTCGATCGAATATCTGCGGAATGTGGGGTATAAAATAATACCCACCCTCAACCTAAACACTTAACCATATACTTTTTGACGACCGTTTGTGCAAGCTTTATTTGTCAAAAATTTGCAATCCGATATCATATTTTTCAATTCAAAATTGGACACTGCTAAATCGGCTGGGCTTCCATCCAATCAAAAATCAGGTTTAATTGTTCTAGCGTAACTAACCCGTACTGCCACAGAACCATAGGCAATTGGCTGGCATCTGGTTCACCGTGGCGGAGAGCTACGGCGATCGCCGAATTCGATATCGCCAACTCTCCTCGCAAATAATCGATCAGTTGAGCCTTTCCCATCACCTTCACCACCAGTTTTATACGCTATTGTAAAGATATATAGCTAATCGGTCTGTATCGGAAGTTTAATAGTCCTAATTTTCTGTTGAAAATCGGCGATGCGGTGTGATGGACAACGCACACAAATTGTGATAAAAATCATAAAAAAAGGCGATCGCAGTCACAGGAATTCTGAGAATCCAAAATTTGGTTTTGCGATCGCTCACTTGCTTCCAATGAATTCATTTCAACTTGCTAAAGTCCTAGCTGAAGTTGAACTCCCGCTTCTGTGCCGCTGTCGGTTTGTTTTGGAGGTAAAGGATTTCTTTGACGCTGGGCGTCCGAAGGAGTAGTAATAAATTCCAACGGACCATCGATTTTGAGGCGAAAAGTGTCGCCCAAGCTGCTTTCCCTTCTAGCAGAATTAGCCGGCGTTTCTGGTTCACCAATCAAGTTTTGGTAGTCTGCGTCTACAGTTCTATCCTCCACAGTCCTCAGAGAGTCCCCAGATAAAGTCGTTTCCGAATTTTGGAACCCTGGTTGCATTCTTTGTTGGGCGAGAACCGCCGGGGTCAAACCGATAAAAACTGAACTCAGTCCAAGAGCAGTGCCAAGAGTAGCAATAACTGCGTTCATCATCCATGCCTCCGCTAGTTGCATCCTACTATGCTTATTGTACCGAGCCGGAATTAAGTTGGACTCTATCAAAAGTAGCTGCTTGTGGAGATATCAATTAAAGCTCCTGTGAAAACTTATAACTTTACGATCGCGCTATCGGAAAAAAAGAACTGAGCCAGCAACCCGGTTGAAACCTCAGAATACCTCATTTCAGGAATGAGTCAACCAAAAACTCGATTGGTTTCATTAGCGGGCGTCAGGAGTGGAAAAATAGTTAGTGCTGGACGCAAGGGCGGCGATCCATCGGTTGTTTTTCAGGAAAATAGTTCGTTGCAGACCGCCAAAACGCTAAAAAAAACTGGTGTGAGATACCAGTTCAAAAAAAGAATGCAACAGCCGACCAATTCTAAGCCCTTACAGAATCAGTCTTTCCCAATTCTTTAATTCTTGAATCTCAAATCTATAATAGTATGAGCGTGTAGAGTGAGTCCAGGATTGATACTGCATTCATCTCGATCGCCAATGTTCCCAAAGCGGACGATCGCGCTAAGATGGCGGTGGCAGTCGTTAAAAACTCAGTTGCCAGCGGCAGATTCCGAGTTATTAACAGCACTTTGCCTGCTAAAATCATCTCAACTTCAAAACCTGCGCTCATCAAGTTGTACTTGACCAATAATTTCTTGATGGTACAAGCCCCCGGATTTATCCGTGGAATCAATCGAAAGCATCCAAAATCCTTGCATCCTCAAGCCCCCGGATTTATCCGCGGTGTCAATCTAAAATCTAAAATCTAAAATCGAATGACCGGAATGTTGTGGGTTCATAATCGTTCTGCTTTACCATGCCAATCAAATATCTGACCGACCCGATTTTAAAAATGTCGGGCCAAGTGCCAATTCGCATCGTCCTGGTTGTGCCTTTTGCCCTCCAGACTTTCGCTGCGGTAGGGTTGACGGGGTGGCTGTCGCTGCGGAACGGGCGGATAGCTGTTAACGATGTTGCCGCACAACTGCGGGCAGAAGTCACATCGCGCATCCAGCAACATATTTATACTTATCTCAAAACACCCCACCAAATTAATCAGCTCAATCTCGATGCCATCCGTCTCGGCATTTTGAACGTGCAGGATACTGATAATTTGCAACGCTACTTCTCCCAACAAATCAAAACCTTTGATAAAATTAGCTACATTCAATTCGCCTCTCAACAAAAAGATTTTATTGGAGTTGAACGCCTCGACGATGGCAAGTTGCAAGTTCAGATTTCTAATCAATCTACTGGCTATAACTTTCAAAGCTACGCGCCATCAGAGTTCGGGGAAGCAACCAACTTATTAAAAACTACTCTCAACTACGACCCCCGCGTCCGACCTTGGTACATAGCTCCAGTGCAGGCAGGGAAACCGACTTGGAGTAAAATTTATACTTATTTTGATGCTCCGAAACTAGCGATTACGGCTGCTCAACCAGTTTATAGCGAGGATGGTAAACTGATTGGCATCCTCGGTTCTGATTTGGCACTTTCCAAGCTCAATCAATTTTTGGAAAGTCTAAAAATTGGCAAATCAGGACAGACTTTTATTGTAGAAAGGTCGGGGGAATTGGTGGCTAATTCTACTCTGGAACCGCCATTTATTGTTAGCAACGGCGTTCCGAAACGGATTGTGGCAACGAGCAGCAAGAATGTTCTGATTCGATCGGCAGCCCGCTATTTGACAGAACGCTTCGGGGACTTGGGCAAAATTGACAGTTCTCGACAGTTAGATTTTACGATCGACGGTCAACGGCAATTTCTACAGGTGACGCCGCTCTCAGACAGCAGGGGTCTCGATTGGTTGATTGTGGTGGCTGTTCCTGAAGCCGATTTTATGGAAAGGATTAACGCCAACACTCGCTACACAGTGTTGCTGTGTTTCGGTGCTTTGGTGGTGGCGACGGTCATTGGCGGTCTGACTTCTAAGTGGATTGTTGTACCGATTCAGCGTCTGAGCAAGGCTGCGGAGGCTTTGTCGCGAGGAGAATGGGACGGGATGGCCGCAGATCCCGGCTTGATGGCGTCTGCAGACCGGGAGGATGAGGTGGGTGTCCTGGCTCGCTCTTTTAATACGATGGCCGGTCAATTGGAAGAGTCGTTTACTACTCTAGAAGAGCGGGTAGAATCTGCGATCGCCGACAAAAATGAATTAATTCTTTATTTGCAAAAATCCCAGCAAAAACTGGCTCTCCATCTTCACCAAACTCCTTTGGGGGCGATTGAATGGGATCTAAATTTTGAAGTAGCGGAATGGAATTTGTCAGCAGAAAGAATTTTTGGATACAACCGCTTGGAAGCAATGGGACGCCACGGAGTCGATCTCATAGTTCCTGAAAGCGCTAAAGAGTATGTCAGGCAACTATCTATCACTTTGCTAACTAATAAAGGAGGAATTAGTAGCATTAACGAGAATATCAGAAAAGACGGCAAAATAATTCTTTGCGAGTGGTACAATACAACTTTGGTTGATGCTGACGGCAGCATTATCGGGGTGGCATCGCTGATTCAGGATGTGACTGAATTTCACAGTGCTGTGGAGAAGTTGCGGGCTAGCGAGGAGCGGTTTCGTCAGTTGGCAGAAAATATTCATGAGGTATTTTGGATTAGAGAACCCAATCAAAAGCGGCTACTTTATGTGAGTCCTGCTTGCGAGAAAATATGGAATTTGAGCTGTCAGAGGTTGCACTCTGAACCGGAGGCTTTTTGGGATGCTATTCACCCGGAGGATCTCGATCGCGTCAAGGCTGCTTTTGAGAAGCAGGTGCGGGGCGATTATGATGAGGAGTATCGGGTAGTGCGATCCCCTACGGGGGCTACGCCAACGGACGGTTCAGTTTGCTGGGTGCGCGATCGGGCTTTTCCAGTCCGCAGCCAAACTGGAGAAATTTACCGCATCGTCGGTATTGCTGAAGATATTACCCAGCGCAAATTAGCAGAAGAATTCCAAAAAGTCGCTCAAACAGCTCAAGCAGCAAACCAAGCCAAAAGCGCCTTTTTAGCTAATATGAGCCACGAATTGCGAACTCCCCTCAACGCGATTATTGGTTACAGCGATATGCTCAAAGAAGATGCCGAGGAGTTAGGTTGCGAAGATTTTATCCCCGACTTGCACAAAATTCAAACTGCCGGCAAACACTTGCTATCTTTAATTAGCGACATTCTAGATATTTCTAAAATAGAAGCGGGGCGGATGGAACTGTACTTAGAAACTTTCAACCCGGTTAATTTAATTGACGAGGTAGTTTCTACTGTCAAACCCTTGGTAGATAAAAATTATAATAAGTTTGAAGTTGATTGTGGTAGCGATTTGGGAGTAATGTATGCTGACATTACCAAAACTCGTCAAATATTGCTCAACCTGCTGAGCAATGCAGCTAAATTTACGGAACACGGCACTATTACTCTTTGCATTAAAAGAGTTAAACATGAAAGCTTAACAACTCAAGAAATAGCAGAACCTTCCGACTTGATAATTTTTCGCGTAGCTGATACGGGCATTGGGATTTCCTCCGAACAAATGGAGCATTTATTTCAAGCTTTTATGCAGGGCGACGCCTCAACTACGCGCAAGTACGGCGGCACTGGTTTGGGATTGACTATTAGCCGTCACTTTTGCGTGATGATGGGGGGCGATATGCACGTTCAAAGCGAGTTAGGTTGCGGTTCGGTTTTTACAGTGTGCTTGCCGGCCCGCGTTGAATTATTGGTCAGCAGTTAGTCTTGCTGTCGGGGACGCAATTATGAGAAAATAAACCTGGTTTATTGACAAAAAATTTATCATTTTACACCTTTTCGGGGCAGTAAACTAAGGTGATGATACCGTGTACCACAAGTCCTAATCCTAGCTAATTTCCCGTTTCGGCCGTCCCAAAAGTTGAGCTGTTAATACGCCGCCGACAAAGCCAAAGAAATGCGCTTGCCAGGAAACTCCCGGCTGCGATGGCAAAACTCCCCAAATTAAACTGCCGTAGAAGAAACCGACAACTAAAGATACCAAAATAGATGTAAAGCTGCGTTCAAAATAGCCCCGCAGCAGCAAGAAGCCGAAGTAACCAAAGATTAATCCGCTGGCACCAATGTGAACGGAATAGGGCGCGCCAGTCAGCCAAACTCCGAATCCGCTGACTAGCACGGTTACGGCACTCACGATAAAAAAGTCGCTAATTTCTCGCAGCATTATCAACCAACCCAATGTCACTAAAGGGAGGGTATTGGCGGCTAAGTGAGCAAAACTGCCGTGCAGAAAAGGCATGAACAGGATGCCTTGAAGTCCGTCGAGGCTGCGGGGGCGGACTCCGTAGGCATTCAGCCTGCCTCGGAACAGGAATACATCGACAATTTCGATAATCCAGAGGAGGGAGACGAAGCCGCCGAGAATGGCGGCGTGGCTTTGCAATTCGCGGGCGATCGCTTTGGTTTCTGGGTTGCTCATGGGTGGTGAGGGCGGTGATACCGATTATTTCTCATTGTAGAAGTTTCTGAGCGATCGCGAGCAAAGATAGTTGGGGCGGGGTTTCAGGGTTGTTTGCAGCAGAGCTTATTTAGAAATATGATAAGTTTTATTAAAAGTTCCGCATTTTCACGTATAGAATAATTCACCTCAATGCGTCACAATTGTAATTGAACTACAAAAGGAGAGTCAACCGAAGGTTGAAGCTAAAACGTAGAAGGCAAAATTTTTACCCGAGCGATAAATTGTTGGGCTTGAAATGAGGACACTTTTTCGATCGCACACCGTATCTAAAAAAATCAGGAACTACTTGTCTCGCCCTAAGTCATTAATTTAAGAAGTTCAATCCGGTAAAGCAAAACGAGATGCTGTAGATACTGATTGTAGATAATATAGCACAAGCTCTACAGAGAGTTCTTGGCACCTCGTTATCAAAGAGGAACAGAGCAAAATGAACGTATTTGAGCATACAGTCTCCTACCGAACTCTGCCAAATTGGGTAGGGTTTAGCAAACAAGAAACCGCAGTTAATGTCGCTACAAATTCTCAACATTACGGTCAAAAGCCACACTTTGACCCCTTGCATCCGCTCAAACAATGGCTTGATAACACTGCCATTAAAAGTCAAAAGTTGGCTCGGTTGCTGTGTAAATTTATTCCCAGCCAGTGTCCGTTTGAGCGAGAAGTCAAAATTTGCGATCGCACTTTATTATCCATTCCGCCGCTGTGCAAGTTAAATCCGCTTTACGAGCAAGTGGTTGGGCTGCGCTTTCGAGCTTTGTGTTATTTGGCTGACGAATGTGGCGAAGATGTAACTCCTTATTGTTAATTCTGCAAAAACTTAAATTTCTCACTGTCTTTTCACCCTCCCTTCTCCTTGTTGGGGAGGGTTTTTTTATTTTGAGATTACTCGGCGGTTGAAACCTGTTAACCTCAAACTCAAATGTGGCGAAGCGCCAGTCATGCGATTTTAGATTTTAGATTTTAGATTTTAGATTTTGGATTGACTTGCGCGAGATAAATTCGGGGGCTTGAGGATTTTAGATTTTAGATTTTGGATTGATTCCACGGATAAATCATGTGGCGGGTACCACCTTTGAAATTCTTGGTCATTTGAGTTAGAGGTTAAATTACACAAACTTTCGTCTGCCTCAGCAGAAAAGCCGGATATTCTGTTAGATCCCCGGCTTTTTGAAGAAGTCGGGGCTTGAAAGCGCGATCGCATTTAAATACTAAAGGGAGCGAATCACTCGTTGTTCGAGAATGCGTTTGCCTTTGTTATAAATACTGAGGCTAGCTCCTGTAACAATGTAATCGTATGCGCCATTTTTTGCCACGTAACCAGTCCCCTCTTCAGTTCGAGCACGCAGGGCGATCGTGCTGCCGTTACTCTTTTTAACGCCGTAGTAATATAGTTGATTGGCGTGGTTGTAGCACAGATAAATCCGAAAGTTGCTGGTCTCGAAATAGTTTGCTACTTTCTGTCTTTTGCGAGCACAAAAATCCCTCACCAGTTTTTGGGGAGTGGATACATGAGCTATTTGTATGGTTTCAATCGGAGACTGAGTGCGAGATGCTGTTGCGGCAGTGCTTGTGTTCGATTGTCCTATAGCAAAGGTTGCCGCTGGATTGCTGGCAAATAGCATTAAACCGAGTAAGCTGGTTTGTGTGAGTCTTGCTGTGAAGTTCATAAGTCATTCCTTTAAAATATGTTGATGCGTCTAATCTAGGTAAGTTGGATTGATGAGGGCGATCGAACTGTACAGTTTTCACAATTGGCCTCAAGGAGGAAATCCTGGGATGCAATTTCCGTTTCCCCTGAGATCGGGTACTATTCTCAATAAGCTTTTAGGGGCAGGCTAGAAGCCGGCCCCACAAGAGGATTGAATGTATAGTCGAAAGTTCGTTAATGAGAATGATATTTTTCTGTGAGTTTCCCTGCAACTGACTAGCCGGCGGACAATTAAATAACTGGCACTTTCGATTGCTGATAGGACTTATGCACTAACAGACGATCGCGAGGATAAAGCAGAGAATTCTTTTAAAGATTGGGCGCCAACTGCGGGCGCTGATGCTAGTTTTGATCAATTTCGATAAGTGCGATCGGGCGACACGCACCCGTAACCCACGAGGGAAGTCTTTACGTGTCGCTTTTGGGCTTTTCCGGTTCAGAAGGTAAATCTCCCTTTTTTTTCGCTTCTAACACCGCCGTTTCAACGATAAAAGCGATCAAACTAGCTGTGGGTCTACCTTGCCGGTCGGCCCACAGTTCTAAGGATTCATAGATGTAGTCGGGGAGTGTGATGTGAACGCGCTTGCTCACTGTCAATATTTACTGTTTGCGAACGCTCCCAATCATACAAGTTTACGCCGATCGCGGTGTTATAACGCTATTTTAGTAATTTTCTGCTACCAATGAGGGCCTTTTGTGCAATAATTTGTACAGCACACCACAGGTGCAAAGTCAAAAGCCAGTCCCCCGCCGTGGAAAGCAAGGACTGGCTATGGCTCCCATTAACAAAGGAGATACACCTATTATGCCGTATGAGAAACGTCTCAAGCCGTGGATCGTTGTTCGTTTGCTTCCGAATCTACAAAGGGTCGTTATCGGTCGCTTTCGCAGTTGGTCTGATGCAGAGGGTCATTTGCGAGTTCTAAAACAACTGCTTCCGGCTGCTCGATTGACCCTAGTTTTCGATCCGATCGATTAATTTTGGTTGCGAGTAATTGAAGTACGCGCGTGCGAAGCTATCCCGAAGGGAATCGCCCTTGGTTTGAGAAGGGCGATCGTACAAATTATCTCAAAACAGTGCGATTGCTTGTGCCCTCAAATTTCAGCCTCGATCGGGATTGTCCTCTTCGTAATCCATTAAGTCTCCGGGCTTGCAATTCAGTGATTTGCAGAGAACGTTTAACGTTGCTGCGTCTATTCTGGTCAGGTAACGGCGAGTTTTGAGCCGAGAAATAGACCTGGGATTCATCCCGGTTAGGACAGCCAGTTCCTTATTACTGATATTCCGATCGGCCATGACAACTGCTAATCTCCACCGGATCACTGTTTAACTGCTCACAACCTTTGCAAGGCAGATGCTAGCACCTTGTAGGTCAATTTTTGGGCTGTATAGACTGTAACAGTTGCACAATAGACCGCTGCGGTTGTCAAACTGCTTTATTTGGATTAAACTTAAGTATGCAAAAGTCAAAAGCCAGTCCGATGCTTTCCGAGGGCTCAGGACTGGCTATGGCTCCAATTAACAAGGAGATACACCTATTATGCCGTATGAGAAACGTCTCAGACCGTGGATCGTGGTTCGTTTGCTTCCAAATCTACAAAGGGTCGTTGTCGGTCGGTTTCGCAGTTGGTCTGATGCAGAGGGTCATTTGCGAGTTCTCAAACAACTGCTTCCGGCTGTTCGATTGACCTTAGTTTTCGATCCGATCGATTAATTTTGGTTGCGAGTTGATAAGGATTGTCAATTAAATAATTTCCCTTTTTTCTTGTGGGATGGGCTCTTATAGCCCGTCCCCGATAGACGGGCTATAAGAGCCCACCCCACAACAGTCATGAAAAGTGGATTTTATTTAATTCTCATCCCTAAGCGTACGATCGCTCGCTTGTTATTGAAGGGCGATCGTAGATGTTGGAATCTTATCAAAAACAGGCAAGATGCCTGTTCCACAAAGAATGGTTTTTGTTGTGGGGTGGGCATCCTGCCCGCCCGTACTTTCGGACATTGTTCAACTGGACGCAAAATATCAATTGAGTTGGGGAAAAACCGTGACAGCTATTCTACAAGCAACAGAACAGCCAACAGCACAGCGCTACTTCACTCCCGAAGAATATCTAGCCCTTGAAGAAGCAGCAGAGTATAAAAGCGAATATCGCGACGGACTAATTATTCCAATGACAGGTGGAACTACAAATCACAATCGGATTTCTCTGAATATGAGCATAGCATTACGTCTTGCTCTTAAGGGACTTGACTGTGATGTTTTCATGGGCGACGTGCGTCTGTGGCTGCCGAAAAAGCGAACTTATACTTATCCCGATGTGATGGTAATTCCGGGTAAACCTGAGTATTACGATAATCGTCAGGATACTGTGATGAATCCTCAAGTTATTATTGAAGTTTTATCGAAATTTACGAAAGCTTACGATCGCAGCGATAAGTTTAAGTTTTATCAAACGCTGCCGACATTTCAAGAGTATATTCTGATTGACAAATCCCAGGTTTACGTAGAACAGTATTGTAAGTTGGCAAACAAGCGGTGGTCGTATCGTCAATACGATGAGGAGGATGCGACGCTAGTTTTTAATTTCTTTCAAGTTGAAGTGCCGCTGGCAGATGTCTATGAGAAGGTGAATTTTGATGAGGCGGAAAATGAGGCAGAAGAAAGCGGGGAGGAATAAGGGCGATCGCTTTTTTGGAAATGCAGGTTATCATTTAAGTTAGCGATTCCCTACCCTACGGGAACCCCTACGGGGAACAGGAACGCTTCGCGAACGGGATAGCTTCGCACGCGCGTACTCAAAAGAAATATTTGTTCAACATCGTTGCGGGAGAACATCAAGATGACAGGCACTTTGCAAACAACCGAGCAACGTTACTGCACAGAAGAGCAATATTTAGCACTGGAAGAAACAGCAGAGTACAAAAGCGAATATCTCGACGGGGAAATTATTCCTATGACAGGCGGATCTACTAATCACAATCAAATCGCTGGCAATTTGTACATTGCTTTAAGTCTTGCTCTCAAAAAACAGAATTACCGCATCTTCATCGGTGACGTGCGTCTGTGGATACCAAAAGTGCGACTCTACACTTATCCCGACGTAATGGTAATTTTTGGGCTGCCTGAGTACCGCAGCAATCGCACAGACACGATTACCAACCCTCAAGTAATTGTGGAAGTTTTATCAAAGTCTACTAAAAACTACGATCGAGTTGACAAGTTTACATTTTACAAAACTATTCCTTCTTTTCGAGAATACATTCTGATTGACCAAACAAAAATTAAAGTTGAACAGTATTCTAAAACCGAGAATAAAAGATGGTTGTATAGCGAGTATGACGAGGAAGATACGGCCTTAGTGTTTAATTCCTTCCAGGTTGAAGTTCCTCTATCTGATGTTTACGAACAAGTGAATTTTGAGGAGATTGAGCAAGAAGATAGTCAAAATGAGGTGTGAGGGCGATCGCTCTGGGTGGGAAAAGGGATCTCGCTTCTCTCTCGTGTTAAACTGAATCTAGCGATCGTGTTAAGCAAGGAAAAAATAGCCGTGATACCTATCCAAGAACAAATTGTTGAAAAATTGAAAAATTTCTCTGAAATCGAACTGCAAGAAATCCTCAACTTTGCTGATTTCCTGTTATGGCAGCGGAGAAAGCAGGAAGTAGCTTCGCCCTCCGATGAAACTGGCAACAGCGAACCGGCAAATATGGATGAAGAGTGCGAAGTTCATTATGTTGGTGGAGTCTTAGTTGTCAAAGCATCATCAATAAAAAATCAAGAACTGATTAATATTTAAGTGAAAAGACATGACTCAAAATAATTTACTGTCTCGCATTTCAATCGACTCGAATATCTGCTTTGGCAAACCCTGTATTCGCGGCCATCGCATCTGGGTTTCTCTGATTCTTGACTTTCTCGCTAGCGGCATGACTTTGGAAGAATTGCTTGAGGAATATCCGGGAATTGAACGAGAAGATGTTTTGGCTTGCATTGCTTATGGGGCTGAGTTGGCAAGAGATTATTATGTAGAAATTCCTCTGGGTGAAAAAAAGGTAGTTTTAAAGTGAAGTTAAAACTTGATGAAAATTTGGGCAGCATCCGCGTTGTTTCGATGTTACGTTTGGCTGGCCATGATGTTGCGACTGTACGGGAACAACATTTGAGTTCAACACCGGATGAATTATTAATTGATATATGTCGCAGGGAAGATAGATGTTTGGTGACTTTGGATAGGGGGTTTGGCAATCGCCTCCGCTACAATCCTTCTGATTATTCTGGGATTGTGTTACTGCGTCTGCCTTCTCAATCGAAACCGCAAGATTTGCAAGCGGCAGTATAAATATTAATTCGCGGATTGGAGGTCGCAGAAGTTGCGGGTAAATTGTGGATTATCCGAGGGCAACAGCTTTTGGAATATCAAGCAATATCGGAAGATGAATCTGACTAAATGCGGGTCGAAATAATGGAGAAATTTATTCAAGAATAAACTTTTTATTGGATACATCCGTACAGCTAAACCTTTTGACAGATGCAGTTTAGGTAGCACTTACTTTTCCAACTTTTATGCGATCCGGAAAGATACAATTAATGCGTTTCCAAGTCCGAAAGGTAAGGCTTTGATAATATCTCGGTCAATGCGATAAACTCTCGAACCAAGTCGAAGAATGACATCTCCATCTTCACGAGCTTTTATACGTTCCCTTAAACGTCGAATTTCCTCACTTATAGCACTTTCGCCAACCTGCTCATCTATTAAAATTAGTTCTCTATCGAGATTTTCGAGTTCAGCTAAAATCCTGACAGCATCACCCTCCAAGCTATGTATTCTATCCAAGGCTGCTTGTCGCCGCGACTCAATTTTTACAATTTCTGCAAGTCGTGAACGTTCTGCTTCGAGAACTTGGATCTTTTCCTCCTGAGTTTTAGCCTGCTCTATTAACCTTTAGATGTCTGGAACTTTAGCAAGCTGCTGTATGATTTCCCTATCAGAACTGCTAATTGCGTAACTAAATAAGTTTATACCAACGGGGGCGACAATAGCAGAGGCAAGACCGAACCAAATTACAAAACGATTATCTTTTACCGACTGAAAGCCAAGATAAACGGTTCCGCCAATAAGACCAATTGCAATTAATGCTGCAATAATCTTCCTTCTCAAAATCACTGAAGTAATTCCACAATTAAGGGTTGAAAGAGAGCTGTCCAAGATTTTATAGATCGATCGGCAAGGGCATCCACAAGAGATGCCCTGACCGCCCTACAAATTAAGCGCCTACAGCTTCCTTGGCCGCGTACAATACCTCAACGGTAATCTTATCAATTCCCCGATCGCGCGCGAACTTCTCAGTATTCCGCTTCACCTTACCCCGCACAAAACCAGGGATTTTATTCAACTCAGCCTGTCCTTCCTTCGTCCAACCCATATCAGAATCAGCCGAAATTCCCTTGGTAATCACTTCCTTCGTATCGTGACCGCCGAAGATTTCCAGCAAGTGGTCTTCCATTCCCAAAGTAAAGGAATTGTACACCAAATCTACGCACTGATTTGTGCCTTCATAACCCAAAAATGGCTTGTAGCCGATCGGGAAATTTTGGACGTGAATCGGTGCAGCAATTACGCCGCAGGGAATATCCAACCGCTTACCAACGTGGCGTTCCATTTGGGTGCCGAAAATTGCCGAAGGTTCCGCTTTGGCGATCGCATCTCCGATCGCCCCGTGATCGTCCGTCACCAGCACTTCATCGCAATACTCGCTAACCTGTTCCCGGAACCAGTCAGCGTCGTGTTTGCAGTAGGTTCCTGCCCACACAACGTGGATTCCCATCTCGCGAGCCAAAATCTTCGTCATCGCCGCAGCGTGCGTATTATCGCCAAATACGACGGCTTTTTTGCCGGTTAAGTTTTGGCAGTCGATCGATCGCGAAAACCAAGCAGCCTGGGACACAAACCGCGTTTGTTGGTCGATGAAATCTTCGTAATCAACATCCGCACCTTGAGCGTTCAAAACTTGCTGAATCTTGCGGATACAGCGCGCAGTTTCTACCACACCCATCGGCGTAATATCCACCATCGGCGTGCCGAATTCTTTTTGCAAATACTCCCCGGCCATCATCCCCAATTCCCGATAAGGAACCAAGTTAAACCAAGCCCGCGGCAGTCTTTTTAAGTTGTGAACCGAAGCACCTTCGGGAATAACTTCGTTGACTTCAATGCCCAAATCTGCCATCAAACGCTTCAACTCGGTGCAGTCGTGCTGGTTGTGGAAACCCAGCGTAGACATACCGATAATGTTGACCGATGGTTTTTCGCTTTTACCTTCCAAATCGCCTTTTTTGCGGGCTTTGTTGATGTAAAATTGGACGATTTGATCTAAAGTGCGATCGGCCGCTTGCAGTTCGTTGACGCGGTAATGGTTGACATCCGCCAGCAATACATCGCCTTTGGCATCCAATTGAGCTCGCCCCACAAAGTTTTCTAAGTCTTCTTGCAGAATGCTGGAGGTGCAAGTCGGGGTGAGCACGATCAAATCTGGGTGTTCTTCTCTGTCTTTGCGGGTGATGTTGTCCACCACCCGTTCCTGGGAACCGCGGGCGAGTACGTGTCTGTCAACGACGCTGGTAGTTACCGGGGTAAAGTCCCGTTCCCTTTCCAGCATGGAACGCATGACGTTGAAGTAGTCGTCTCCAATCGGTGCGTGCATGATTGCATGGACGTTTTTGAAGGAAGTGGCAACGCGCAAAGTGCCGATGTGGGCTGGCCCTGCGTACATCCAATAAGCCAATTTCATAGGTATTTTTCCTGGTGCTGCTTGAGAATTGCCCGATCGGGCGATTACTGCTAAATTTTAAGGTTGTTTCTGATTTTCTCACCGGATGAATCCTTTAGAAATACTAACTTTCTGAGGATCGAGAGATTTGGGAAATGCTCAAACGCTTTTGCTGCTTGGGATTTGACTTGCAATTCAAACAACTTTACCTGGGTTTTATGGCAATAATTCTTAATCTTTCCTCAAATTTTCTTAAGAGTTAGGCAAATTTGATTAATGTAGGGTTCGCTACCGCGCACCAGACAAGGTGCAATAATTCTGCATTTTTTGTCAAATTTACTTTGCTTTAACGGTCAGTTAAAATTGTTAATCGATGAGCAAAATAGATATAATTGAAGGAAATTCCGGCTCCAGAAGCAACACTTACTTCCCTCAGCGCCTCGGCCGCGAATTGCAGTCAAGACTTGCACCGCCCGGTTTTTTTAGCACCCACAATTCGCGCCTTGTCACCGAAAAAATAAATCTTTCAGCACTTGCGTATTTTCACGAGATGTGGTGGCGAGCGGTTAAAATCAAGCAATTGCTTGGAAGCTGAGATGATTTAGTTGTCAGCGCGGCGATCGAGTATTACAGTAAATCCTTGCACAACTACTGTATTTGCGATCTTGTTAACCTAACTGCTGAGGTAACGAAAGCCCCAGCGCGGTTTTGTCAGCAGCTCTTTGCTGTCAAGGGTTGCCTTCCCGCACATCCCAAAAGATAGCTCTTGAGCGATAATGAAGAATAACATAGGATTTACGAAAAGAAACCCGGTTTATACGAAAAAATCTTGGGTTTGTCAACGACTAGCAACGAAGAAACCCGGTTTCTAGCCCGCCGCGCGTCAGTCCTGTAACATTGACCAAGCACACCTAATTTGAGAGAACCCAACTATGATGGCAATTCCCGGCGTTGCAGTTCTCGCTCTCATTTATGAAAGCAGCACTTCCCTGGTTTACCGCGGCCACAACGAGCAGGACAATCAACCTGTTATTATCAAACTTATCAAAGAAGACTATCCGACTCCTGAAGAACTGAATAGATACAAGCGCGAATATGACATTACTGCCAACTTAAAGCTGCTGGACGGAGTTGTCAAAGTGTACAAGTTGCTGCAGGTTAGAAATAGTCTGGCAATGATTTTAGAAGATTTTGGTGGCGAATCTTTAAAAATTTTTATGACCACCCAAAAATTTACCATCTTAGGATTTTTGACTACGGCAATCAAAGTTGCAGAAACTTTAGGAGAAATTCACGCCAGAAATGTAATTCATAAAGATATTAACCCCTCTAATATAGTTTTTAATCCTGCTACAGGACAAGTTAAACTCATAGATTTTAGCATTTCAACTGCCTCAAATCTAGAAAACATTACGAATAAAAATACAAATTTTTTAGAAGGTACTTTAGCCTATATGTCGCCAGAACAAACTGGCAGAATGAACCGGATAATTGATTACCGCACAGATTTTTATTCCCTCGGCGTCACATTCTATGAAATCCTCGCAGGACAGCTCCCTTTTACCACTACAGATCCAATGGAGTTAGTTCACTGTCACATCGCAAAACAGCCCGTACCTCTCGCTGAAATTGCACCTGAAATTCCTCAAGTTATTTCAGATATTGTGATGAAATTGTTAGCAAAAACCGCTGAGGATCGCTATCAAAGTGCTTGGGGACTGAAAGCAGATTTGGAATCCTGTCTGTTTCAGTTGCAAACTTCTGAATTTATTTCCGAGTTTGCTCTCGGCAGCCAAGATATTTCCGACAAATTTCAAATTCCTCAAAAACTTTACGGCAGACAGCGAGAAGTTGAAACTCTTTTAGCTGCATTTGAACGGGTAGCAGCAACAAATAATCGAGGCTATCGCATCGAAGATTCCCAAATTTCCGTTATCAAGAAAGAGATCAAATCGTCGAAAAAAGAAATTTCCCTGTCAGTGGTGGCGAGAGGACAGCATAAATCCCGCAGCGAGATGATGCTGATTGCCGGTTATTCCGGCATTGGCAAATCTGCAATGGTGAAGATTTTAGACAAACCTATTACCCGCAGGCGCGGCTATTTTATTTGGGGAAAGTTTGACCAGTACAAGCGGACTATTCCTTACTCGGCAGTTGTCAGCGCTTTTTCGGAATTGGTGCGGCAACTGTTAACTGAAAGCGAAACTCAATTAGCCGGTTGGCGCGAAAAACTCCGCAGTTCCTTCGGTCAAAACGGACAAATTATTATTGATGTAATTCCGGAAGTTGAACTAATTGTCGGACCTCAGTCTCCTGTAGCTGAATTGGGCCCGACGGAATCTCTGAACCGCTTTAATTTAGTATTTCAAAATTTCATTCGCGTATTTTGCCAGCCAGAACATCCGCTGGTAATTTTTCTGGACGATTTGCAGTGGGCTGATTCTGCTACTCTCAAACTGATCGAATTGATGATGACAGATGAAGCTACACAATATCTGTTTTTAATTGGCGCTTATCGGGATAATGAAGTCAGTCCGACTCATCCTTTAATGATGACTGTGGAGACGCTGCGAAATCAGGAAGCCATCGTTAATCAGATTGCTTTGTCGCCGCTGGGAGTGGAAAACATCACTCATTTGATTGCCGAGACTTTGCACAGCGATCGAGAATCTGTCAAACCCTTAGCTGAACTGGTAGTCAGCAAAACCGACGGCAATCCTTTTTTTGTCAATCAATTCCTGCAAACATTGTATCAGGAAAACCTGCTAGTTTTTCACCCGCCTCAGTCGGGGAGCAAGGGCGGCTGGCATTGGGATATGACTCAAATTGAGCAGTGCGCTATCACTGACAATGTAGTAGATTTGATGGTACAAAAATTGAGAAAACTGCCAAGTTCAACGCAGCAGGTTTTGCGTTTAGTCGCTTGTTTGGGCAACGAATTTGACTTGAATACTCTTTCTTTAATTAATGAAAAAGAAGCCTCGGAAACTTTTTCTCACCTGTTGCCAGCGATTAAGTCGGGACTGATCCTGCCAACTTCGGAATTGGAAAGCAAGTCATTAGATTACGTGCTGTTTCCGCTGTTAATTCTCAATTATAAATTTTTACACGATCGCGTACAGCAAGCAGCTTACGCTCTGATTGACGACTCGCAAAAAAAGGCAGTTCACCTGAAAATAGGCAGGCAAATCCTCGAAAACACTCCGGCTGAATATCGCGCTGACAGAATTTTTGAATTAGTCGATCACTTGAATGTGGCTCGATCGCTAATTAAAGACGATCGAGAATTAATTGAACTGGCAACCCTGAATTTAGACGCGGCCCGCAGAGCCAAAGATGCCACTGCTTATGTTGCGGCCTTGCAGTATTTGACCGCAGGCATGGACGGTTTGAGCGCCGATATTTGGGATGCCCACTACGATTTAGCCTTTGCCTTGCACATGGAGCGGGCAAATGTTGAGTATTTAAACGGTTATTTCGAGAAGTCTGAAGAATTTATCAACATAACTTTGGAAAAAGCGCGATCGGCCTTAGAAAAAGTAGAAATTTACAACCTGCTGATCGTGCAGTACACCCTGCGGGCGAAGTACGAAGAAGCCGTTAAAGCCGGAATCACAGCTTTGGACTTGCTAGGCATTGACTTACCGCTAGACGGGCTACAAAAAGTCATATCCGAAGAATTTGCAGCAGCTACAAATATTTTAGCAGGTAGAGAAATAGCTTCCCTAATTGACGCCCCCGAAATGACTGTACCCGACAAAAAAGTTGCAGTCAAATTAATTACAAACTTGCTCACATCGGCGTACCTCAAAAATCCCGACTTGTGGAAAGTCAGCGTTTTAAAAGGAGTAAATCTTTCTCTACAATACGGTTTAGTACCCGAAGCCTCTCTTTGCTATGCTGGCTACGGTATGTTCTTAAACGCAGTTTCGGGAGATTACAAAGCGGCGTATCAATTCGGCTTGCTCTCGCTGAATCTCAGCGAAAAATCTGGCAATATCGGCTTGAAGTGCAGAGCTTGTTCATCCCTGGTCAGTATTTTTTATTACTGGTTCAACCACATCAAAGATTCCCACGCGATCAGCAATGAAGGATATCAAGCAGCTTTAGAATCAGGAGATTTAGAATATGCGGGTTATATCCTGTCCAACCGCATAGCTAACTCATTTTTTCAAGGTAAAGAAATCTCGCAAATTCTGGCCGACACGAGCAGGTATTTGCAGTTCAGCCAAAAAACCAAAAATCAGCTCGTAACCGATATATTATTAGGGGTAGAGTTAATCCTGCGTAACCTGAGCAAACTAACTCCTGAAAAGTTTGTATTTGAAAGCGAAGATATCAGCGAAGCTGAATACGTACACAACTGTCAAGCTCATCAAAATTTGTACTCGCTCTGCCTTTATCAGATTCGCAAATGCCAGGTAATGTACTGGTACGGCAACTTCAACGAAGCGCTACAACTAGCTTTTGAAGTAGAAAAACAGTTATCTTTTATTACCGGAGCGATACCCGCTACCGAATGGAATTTTTTCTTTTCTCTAACTTTAGCCGCTGTTTTCCCAAATGTTTCAGAAGACAAGCAAAAGGAATACTTGGAAAAGTTAGAGGAAAACCAAAAACAGATGAAAATTTGGTCAGACAACTGTGCCGAGAATTTTCTGCACAAGTATCTTTTAGTACAAGCAGAAATAGCCAGAATTTCCAAGAAAGATTCAGAAGCTGTAGAACTGTACGATTTTTCTATAAATTTAGCCCAAGACAATGAGTTTGTCCAAAATGAAGCACTCGCCAATGAACTAGCAGCTAAATTTTGGTTGAGTAAAGGCAAATATCAATATGCCAAAATCCACTTGCGCGAAGCTCACTCGTGCTACTTGCGCTGGGGCGCAGTCCGCAAAGTTGAAGATTTAGAAGAGAAGTATCCGCAGTTGCGGGAAATGACCCCGCTCAACGGAAGTTTTAACAACAATCAAGCTACAACAACTATTCATACTTCTACTGGCAGCGATGCGAGAGTGCTGGATTTAGCAACTGTAATGAAAGCATCTCTGGCCATTTCCAGCGAAATTGTACTCGATAAGTTGCTGGCTTCTTTGATGAGGATATCGCTGGAAAACGCGGGCGCACAATCCGGTTTTTTAATCTTGCTTAGAGATGGAAAACTGTTAATTTCTGCTAAAGCGTCAGTAGTTGCTGAAGATGTAGCGGTGCTGCAATTTACGCCTGTTGAAGAATGTCAGGATTTACCTGTGACGGTGATTAATTATGTGGAAAGGACTCGCTCGGACTTGGTGTTGAGCAATGCGGCTGCTGAGGGACGATTTACTGCCGATCCTTACGTAGCCAAACACCAGCTCAAATCTCTTTTGTGTACGCCGATCATCAATCAACGCAAACTAATCGGTATTCTTTATTTAGAAAATAATTTAACTGTCGGGGCGTTTAATTCCCATAGATTGGAAGTTTTAAGGCTGCTTTCTTCCCAAGTTGCTATTTCTTTGGACAATGCTCTGCTTTACAATTCAGTGGAGCAGAAAGTCCAAGAGCGAACCCAGGAGTTAAATGAAAAAAACGAGCGTTTAGAACAAACTTTGCGCGAGCTGAAACTAACTCAAGCTCAATTAATTCAAACGGAAAAGATGTCTAGTTTGGGGCAAATGGTGGCTGGTGTAGCTCACGAAATTAATAATCCTGTAAGTTTCATTTACGGCAATCTCAATCCGGCTAGCGAATACGTTAAAGACTTGCTAAAATTGATCGCTCTTTACCAGCAGCACTATCCCGAGCCTGCTGATGAAATCCTAGAGGAAATAGAAACAATAGAACTGGAATTTTTGAGCGAAGATTTGCAAAAGCTGCTGGATTCCATGAAAGTAGGAGCGGAAAGAATCCGGGATATTGTGCTCAGCTTGCGGAATTTCTCGCGCCTCGACGAAGCGCAAATGAAGTCGGTAGATATCCATCAAGGCATCGACAGTACGGTGATGCTGCTGCAACCGCGCCTGAGAAAAGAGGGCGGGCGTTTGGGAATTGAGGTGATTAAAAATTACAGCACGCTACCCCTAATTACTTGTTATGCGTCTCAGTTGAATCAGGTGTTTATGAATATTTTGACAAATGCGATCGATGCTCTCCTCTTAGCCAGAGATTGCCCGGAAAGCTCTCAGAAACAGCCTGCTATTACAATTTCTACAGAGGTGACAGACAGGAATTCTGCTATAATTAGAATTGCTGACAACGGCCCGGGGATGAGCACTGAGGTGCTGCACAAGATATTCGATCCGTTTTTTACAACTAAGCCTGTGGGTTCGGGAACAGGTTTGGGATTGTCTATTTCTCACTCGATTGTTGTTAGTTCTCACGGCGGGAAGTTGACTTGCGTTTCTGCACCGGGAGAGGGGAGCGAGTTTATTATTGAAATTCCGATCGCCCCCAGGCAAGTTTTGTAAGGAAATAAAGAAAAAGGGCGAATATCAGGCTAATATAGGGCGAATGCAATTCGCTTCTACACATACAAAGTCTGCCTCCGCAGACTAAGAAAACTGTATTTGGCGGTACAAATCTGCGATCGCAATTTCTACACCAACCGATTCAAGTAGCAAAGAATCGCCCAAACCCTACTCGGACAGCACCCATTGCCCCTGTCGATCGCGCCTGAACATCTCTACTCCCGCCTGTTCAACTTGCACCAAGACCATTGGTGACAAGTTAAGGCTGAAAGGCAGATGTCAAGGGGATTTGAGAAGAAGCTTGGAAGAAAAACTGCTCAGAACATCGTTGAAGTTCAGGAAAAGGTGCAATAATTGATTTAATGTTGGGTTGTCGCTGCTGTTTAACAATACCTAAGTCTAGATTTTCTGGTGCAGCAAAATACTTAACAGAGTGAATAGCCTTGCCTTTTTGATGAGCGACAGAGAAATGATAAAGACCGCGATAAATCATTTCTAAAGAAATCCGGTCAAAAGGTAAAGATAGTTCATCCGCTACAGCATCGCCTAAATCTACCAAGACAGCATAAAATAACCAATTTCCCCAGATTTGTAACTGAATTCCATTGAGTGAACCTGTCCATAAATAACTCAGCCCTAAGAGCCTTTTAACTGTATTAAAAACCTCTTCAATTCGCCACCGTTGTCGATATAAATCTGCTACGACATAGGGAGGTAGCACTGTTGGGTCAAGCACACTTGTTAAATAAGAATGCCAGCCACTTTTGGAGCGAATTTCACTTAAACGCAAGCTAATACCATTTTTCTAAAGTTATGCTAGAGTTACCTGAAAAGTAAAGGAGAATATTAAAATGTCTGGGCGTCCTCA
>NZ_JAUBSX010000107.1:0-19719 GCF_036704885.1 Microcoleus sp. F4-D5
TAGTCTGGGCATCGATCTGTTCTACCTTCTACATCTACATATAAATGGTAGCTCTATTCACGCCCAAGTGTACTAGACAGATATATCCAGACTACGCTAAGTATACCTGCCTTACAGAGATTAGGGGTTTAGTAAAGCCAGATGGGTGTATGAAACGCTCTGCATCGCTTGGGTTGGCGCAGCATGAAAAGTCGTTGGAGCAGGCCGTTCACAAGTCTTTAAGGCAAGATCAACTTGACTAGCACAGAACCGATCGAACCCAGAAGACTCATAAAATTGCCACCGCCCCCCGTGCGGGGTTCCGTAGGCTTTTGACGCGCTACAATGGCTTCGCCTAACTGCTTTGACAACTCCTGACCTTGGGTATTTCCTTGAGCGGCAAAGAGTTGGTTTGCTATTGCAGCGTCTTGAGCCGCGCCGGCGAAGTCTCCCAAGTCAGCGCGAGACATACTGCGCGCAAAATAAACGGCTGCTAAATCCGATTTCAGATTCAGGGCTTGATTGTAATAATCAATGGCGTTTCTGTAGTTTCCTGCTTGAGCTTCCAGCACTCCCAACCGGTAGAAGTCTTCAGCGGTGCCGATATTAGTGGGCATTCCTCTAACTCCGAGCAGTTGCGCGTTAGTTAAATTGGCGTTGAGCAGATTGGCGTCGCCCAGATACGCACTTCTCAAGTCAGCACCGCTGAGGTTGGCACCGCTGAGGTTAGCCCCCGTCAGGTTGACGCCAAACAGACTGGTGCCGCTGAGGTTGGCACCGCTGAGGTCAGCCCCCGTCAGGTTGGCTCGGCTGAGGTTAGCCAACCTCAAGTCAGCACCTTTGAGATTGGCTCCTGTTAAGTTGGCTAAAACCAAGCCAGCACTGCTGAGGTCGCAGTTGGGGCACTGTCGGGTGGCTAGTAATTGTTGCGTGTGTTGGATGTTCTCGGCGGGTGCAGGAGCGATCGGGGCGATCGAGCTCAGTAGCGTTACAGCAGCGAGGATTCTGAGTTTCATTTTAACCGTCCAAAATCCAAAATATTGAATCTAAAATAGCTTTCATTGAAGCAATTGAAAATCAACATAACACAACTTCACCCAACAAATCTTTTGGCTCGCCTTATGTAGGAGTTCTGTGCGCCATCAGCACCCTACATTGAAGTTATCCGCCTTACCTGAGTGTCAAATAAACACTTCCCTACCAATAAATTAGGGTAATGAAAAGCTCATTACCCTTTAGCCGCTGTTCTCGGCAACCATAAAAATTAACAAATAAATTAGTCGTGAATCGTGCCGTCGGGCATCGTCGTACCCTTAAGATATACTCCGCTCAAGTTGACTTTTGTAAGGTTTGCTCCCAGCAGGTTTGCTCCGCTTAAGTCTGAGGCACTTAAAATCGCTTCAGTCAAGTCTGCCCTAATTAGGCTTGCTCCCATTAAGTCGGCTCCGCTGAGGTCTACTTTGCTCAAGTTGGCCCCAATTAAATCGCATTCTGTCAAAACCGCCCTGCGCAAGTTTACTGCATAAAGATTTACTCCGTGCAGGTCTGCACGGCAGAGTGTTGCCCGAGATATGTTGGCTCCAATTAAAGTTGCTTGGATCAGGGAAGCTTTGCTCAAGTCTGCTTTGCTGAGATTGGCTCCGATCAACTCAGCTCCATTCAGGTTAGCTTCAGCTAAAAGTGCTTCTGTGAGGTCGGCTCCACCTAAGTCTGCTTTGCTCAAATTAATCTTGCACAAATTGGCTTTGCCAAAGTTGACTCTGTTGAGTTTGGCTTTTATGAGATTGGCTCCAATCAGGTCGGCTTCATACAGATTGGCTCCAATCAATTCTGCTTCGTAGAGGTAAACCTCGTGCAGGTAGACCCCGCTAAAATTTCTTTCTCCTATTGCGTATAGCTTGAGCAGTTCGTCAACGTTCATTGTGGCTTCTCTACACCTTTTAAATGAAGAATACTCTCAGTAAGCTGGTTGCACCGGATGTTCTGCCATTTTAGATTTTAGATTCTGAAAGATTCGCACCCAGCGCGAGAGATGCCTCAATCTGCAAGGTTTGAGAATAAATTAGACGGTTTGGGGAGGGTGTGAAGGACAAAGCTGCATTCTCAGTCCTGGACGGACGCTAATCAAAAAAACGCGATCGCTCGATCGTTGTTACGATCGAGCGTATATGACCAAATGACCTGAAGAAACCGGGTTTTTGCGTCCAGGACGGATTCTGTTTTCCCTTTGATTAAAAATAAACATTTAAAAATTTGAACAACAATGTCGATCGCACTTCCTAACTAAAGCCCAAAAATTATAGGTGGAAAGTGCGATCTAATCCATAACTTTTTGTGAATAGTTGAGTTTACTGAGGACTGTGACAACGATCACCAATAAATGTTAGTAGTATCACATAGAAACTACCGTTTCGATCACAGCAGGTGGGTAAAAATAGCAGGTAATGTTACTGTAATACTGGAAAATTCACAATGTCACCCTCGCCGTGTTTTACTCAACTGGCGATCAAACAAGTAGTTTCACAGATACTTGCCCGCTTGCTGTGAAAGTCGGTTGCAGCATTACTCGGCGCTACTGGCTCCGGCTGATGACAGTGTTAATCTATCAGGATTTCTCGAACAGCGAAAGCCAGAAATGTACTTCTGGAAGTATGGGAATGTCTGTCTAAAAACGCGATCGCTGGTGTACAGATATTCGCCTGTTTGCTAGCAACTAATGAATTAAAATCGCCAATACCTTAGCAAAATTTAGCAGTAAATATCACGAAAACCATGATATATGTTTAGCAAAAAGAGAATAAATGGTATTTTTTAAAATTCCACTATTGCCGCTAACATTGCAGTCGATCGGTTAACTGACATCGGTATTAGCAATGACGCTTGTCCGTAAAATACAAAACCGATCCAAAAACCGGGTTTTTTACTAAAAAACTTGGTTGCACCCTTTGCTCTCGGTTAAAAAAAACCGGTTTCTGAGTGTCAGAGTGCCTCCCGCACTGAAAAAGTTTAATGAGAGCGCTTTTGTATTGCTTCATTGCAAACAAAAGGCGAGCATTTAGGATAGGAGCGGATTTTGCTCCCTTGTCAAGTCAAACAAAGGTATTGTAGAACGGGAATCGTGAGGTAATTGATATGGCTGGAGTATGTAAACTTAACATCACAGAGACAATTGAAGAACTAAAAAACCTGTTAACTGAACAAAAAACGGCAAGCGGCTTTCAAAAAATTCAAGCACTTTACCTGTTCAAAATTTGTCACGTTAAGACAGTTAAAGAATTGGCAATGACGATCGGGGTCAATCGAATAACTGTGCAGCGGTGGCTGAGAAAGTACCGCTCTGACGGACTCGAAGGACTCCTCGAAACAAAGCACAGCGGCGGCCGCAAGCCGGCCATTCCTCCTCTGGCCCGCGCTAGTTTGGCAATGCGCCTCAGCGACCCCCAGAAAGGCTTTAAAAGCTATGGAGAAATTCAAGAGTGGTTGCAGCAGGAATACAGCATTGAAGCTTCCTATAAAGCCGTTTATGCAACAGTCAGATACCAGCTCAAAGCCAAGCTGACGAAAGTCTAGACTGTTCGTACCACGTCGGATTAATCACCACTCATCTAATTGTTTGCAGTCAATCTGTGAATATTTTGAAGACTTGCGTCGTCACGACAAATCAGACTAATTCTTTTTTAACAAAACGCGCTATCATAAACTGCAGAGCATATAAATTAGATGTTGTGGCGATGGGGTGAGGGGGAGAAAATTTGAGGTTTTTCCCGCGTTTTTGAAAGATGCTTAAAAAATTAGTCAGAAATCATAGCTTGCAAATTGTGTCTAATTTGCAGGTTTTGTTATATGAATGTAAAAACTGGCAGCGGCTAAGGCAAAAACCGATCCAAAGCGGCTTTCAACTCTTCGATTTCCGTATCGATATTACCTTCTTTTGCTGCTCGGGCAATGCACTCGGTTAAGTGTTCGTCAAGAATGATTCTCGCTACGCGATCGAGCGCGCCTCGAACCGCAGCAACTTGCACGAGAACTTCGGGACAAGGACGGTTTTCTTGCACCATTGTTTTAATGCCGCGGACGTGTCCCTCAATCCGAGACAAGCGATTTACCAACCGCCGCATGGATTCTTCATCGTGATGGTGAGGGTGTGCCGATCGATCGTCGTGAGGGTGCTGGGAATTTGAGGGCAAGGATTTGTCAGTAGAAGTCTCAGATAGAATCATCGGGGTTATACCATTTTAGATTTGAGATTTGAGATTTGAGATTGGGAATGAGTGATTTCGTAATGGTTGGGCCCACTGGCCTAGAGTTGCATTCTTTTTTTGAAACTGGTATTACTAGGGAATTTTTTAAAGTTAGAATTCAGAATAGGGTGAGTTGGTGCGGGCTCGTGACTCATGTATTGTAACTGTCAAAATATATTTAGGATCTTCATAGTGGCAGATTATTGAGTCCGCACGATCGCACACCTTTACCAGACTAACCCAGACTAACAAAGATTGACGCTATGCAACTATTTAAGTTTTTTCGCCCCGCACCTCCTCGAATCGGTGCTCGTTGGTTCGCCCTAATTTTAGGAATGACCATCGCTTTGAGTGCTTTAACAATCAATGCTGCACCCGCTACAGCCGCGACGTTCAAAAATCCGCCCAACTTACAGTTCCAGAGTTTCCCAGCCACCGCTGCGAATCCGCAACTGTTAGCGCTGCGGAGTCCGGAACTCCCGGGCGATACCGGCAGTTTTGTGACGGCCGCCGTCGATCGAGTCGGGCCGGCCGTTGTCCGGATTGATACCGAGCGCACTGTCAGTCGCAACCTCGACCCCTTAATGGAAGATCCCTTCTTCCGCAGATTTTTGGGAGAAGATTTACGCAGCCTGACCCCCAGACAAGAACGCTTGCGCGGTCAAGGTTCGGGCTTCATTATTGACAAAAGCGGGATTGTTTTAACCAACGCTCACGTAGTTGACAAAGCCGATCTAGTGACTGTGACCTTAAACGACGGCAGGACATTTCCAGGAGAAGTGCAAGGTACTGACGAAGTGACAGATTTGGCAGTTGTCAAAATTAATACCAAGGGTGTTAACTTGCCCGTGGCAGCCCTAGGAGATTCCAACGCGGTGAAAGTGGGAGATTGGGCGATCGCCGTGGGCAACCCCCTCGGATTTGACAACACCGTCACCTTGGGCATTATCAGCACCCTCAAAAGATCCAGTGCAGCCGTCGGCATTCCCGACAAGCGCCTCGATTTCATTCAAACCGACGCGGCCATCAATCCCGGCAATTCCGGCGGCCCCCTGTTAAACAGCAGAGGAGAAGTGATTGGCATCAACACGGCGATTCGAGCTGATGCAATGGGTATTGGCTTTGCGATTCCGATCGACAAAGCCAAGGCCATCTACGCCCAGCTAGCCAAGGGAGAAGAAGTCAGCCATCCGTTTTTGGGCATTCAGATGATTGCTTTGACTCCTGAAATGGCCAGAGAGAATAATTCTGACCCCAATGCTCCTTTGATGGTGCCGGAAGTTAAGGGGGTGTTAGTGATGCGAGTTGTGCCCAATACCCCTGCTGAGAAAGCAGGGCTTCGCAAGGGAGATGTCATCGTTCAAATTGACGGTGAGGAAGTGACTCAGGCCGAACAGTTGCAAAGTTTGGTGGACAACAGCAAAATCGGTCAAATTCTGAAACTGAAAGTGCGGCGCGGTGCCCAGATTAAAGAAGTAGCAGTTCAAACTGCTCAATTGAGAGATTTTTAGAGAAGAAGGGGAAGGGGGGAAACTGTTAGAAACCCTTTCCTTCTTCCTTCTTCCTTCTTCCTTCTTCCTTCCTCTATATGACACGAATTCAACTTGCCTATCCCAAAATTCCAGATAGTAAAAATTGCCATCACGAACAATGTATAGCTTTTGAGAAGTACGATGGCACTAATTTGCATTGGGTTTGGGAAGTTGAACTCGGTTGGTATGCTTTTGGTACGCGCCGCAGTAGATTTGATTTGGATGAGATGGGAATTGCAGAATTTAATGCTGCACATCCAGGTTTAGAAGCAGCACCGGAAATATTTAAAAGAGACTTTGCTAGCCCCTTAGAGTCTATATTTCGAGAGAACGAACAGTATCAGTGTGGTGAAATTACTGTGTTTGCAGAGTTTTTGGGTGCTAACTCGTTTGCGGGAATGCACCAAAAGGACGATCGCAAACAACTGGTGCTTTTTGATGTGGAAACTGAGGGCGGTATGGTTGTTCCCGAGCGGTTTATTCAGGATTTTGGTAAATTAAATATTGCGCGAGTGATTTATCGCGGCAAACTGACGGGCAAGTTTATGGACGATGTTCGCAAGGGGAAATACGGTGTGGATGAAGGTGTTGTGTGCAAGGGAGGCCGCAATGCTAATAATCTGTGGATGGTGAAGATTAAGACTGATGCGTATATGCAGAGATTGCAGCAAGCTTTTCAGGATGATTGGGAAAATTACTGGGAGTAATATCAAATTTGAAGGCTAACTTTTTTGATGAATCGATCGAGTAGTGCGATCGTTGAAACCCTCTTTTGCTCCCCCTTTACCAGAAGAGTTGACAAACAACCTATCTTGTGGTGAGATGGTAGTACTGAAGGTGCAGAGCGATCGCGTAAATGTCCGGGTGGGGGCTGAGGTGGCGGATTACCTGTATCGAATGGCTGCGGGCAATCTCAAAAGTCAGCGCCATCATACCAGAAGCAATCCAAACGGCAGGACAAGGGCTACATCCCTTAAGCATTTTTGTCTCCGCTGAATTCTGGTAGATGAGGAGATAAAATTATATTTTCAGGAGCAGGCTGTCTAAAAGCTTTACTCTCATGTTAGATAGCATTTAATCTAAGGCTGTCTGGGCTATTTTTTAAAAAGTATTGAAATAAAAAAAGAAATGTTTATGACAATAGATATCGATATTTTAGAAGATAAAAAGGTAAACTGCTACTCTTTTATGGTACAGCTAAGTGTTGAAGATTATCTCAACATGGTAAGTAGGACATTTGAAAATAGAGGAGGCTTAGAAGGACAAAGAGATACATTAAAAACAACAACAGCTATTCGGATTAGGGAGAGAATGGTTCAAGATATAGAAGCAGGCGCACTAATTCCACCCATAGTCTTAGGAGTAATCGTGTCGCAAGTTACTTTTGACAAACTGGAGACATTAAAAGACAGAGATTCATTTTTAGCCTTGATGAAAGGAATTGATAGTGATAGCATCTCTATTATCGACGGAATGCAAAGAACTACAGCTCTACATGAAGCACGAAAGAAGACAGATATTAGTAAAAACAAAATTCGTATAGAATATTGGATTGCCTCTCAAGTAAATAGTCTTACCTACCGGATGTTAGTTTTAAATACTGGCCAAGTTCCTTGGAATATAAGGAGACAGATTGAAATAGTTTTTAGGTCAATTATTAAAGAATTAAAACAAAAATCTACTTGCGTCGAGATTTTGGAAATAAATGACGAGAGGCGAAGTTCATCACCTGGACAATTTCATGCTGATAACATTATAGAATTATTTTTAGTTTTTGGGGCAAGAAAAGAAAAAATTGACTTACAGGAGAGGTTAGCAGATGAATTTATGCGACAAGACTTTATAGAATCAGCAGCTAATGAAAATTTTATAAATATATTTTATGAAGTAATAAACTATTTGGGTAAATTCGATCGAGCGATAGCCAAATATAAAGATGAAAATTCAGAAGAATATTTTAAAGACGGTAATTTATTCAGAAAAAGTCAACCAGCTTGTGTGGGTTTTGTAACAGCAATAGGTTTGTCTGTACTGGGTAGAGCTGGCTCGAAGTATAGCTCAGAAAAACAGAATGAAAAATGGAATCAAATTAAAAATGATGCCGATAAAATGTTAGAACGTATATCTAGTCTAAAGAGTAACGAAATAAAAGATTTTCTAGATTTTCCAACTTTAAATGAATTGATTGGTAAAAAACCAGCTAAGTCTAATGAAAGAGAATTCTTTCTGCAAGCTTTTAAAATCTTAATCGAGGAAAACTTTAAAGTTGACAATATGACTCCGTGTTGGAGAGCTTACTGAAAAGCTTATGTCTAGAAACATGATAGACGCTAACAAATATATATTTGAGGTATTAGCTGAATTTGTCCAAACAAGTGAAGTTGCTGTGCCTGTTTCTAATAATAAACGATGTATTAAGACAAATACTAAAGATAAAAAATGGTTGCAAGAACTCAAAATTATAAACAAGCAGTTAATTTTACCCAATTTCCAAACAGCTTCATTTGAATTTAATAGCCAGAAATACTTTGTTGCCGTCGGTTGGCAGAATAAACAAACTATTGATAGTGATGAAGTAATTGAATTTGTAGAACTGAATGCGGGAATAGTTACAGCATTACTATTTGAACTTAAAATTCCTCTTAGCCATGAAGCAAAACCTTATGATATTGCCGATAGAATTTTATATAATGACCCTATAAACTCAATAATTAAATATGAAAATTTTTATTTAATAAGCAATTTTTTTGAACCATTTTCTGTCTATCGAATTCCAGAAAATTCTCCTTTTATCGAAAAAAATGATATAGATTTAATAAGGATATCAGGCTTCTATGCTTTAAAAAATAGCCAACTAATTGCCTTGAAATTTTCTAGTCAAACATTTGATAAATTTGAAAATATTTTTTTTGAAGGCTCAAAAAACATACCTTATGCAAATTTATTATTTAGTTTAGTTTCTGTTTCTTGGAAATATTCCTTTCTCGATATTTATAGATGTATAGAAAGGCTGTTTCCCCTATTATATCTAGAAATTTTATACAATAAATTGAACATCGCTGATTCGCTCTTAAAGTTTTCGGCTGAGGTTGAAGATTGCCTGATTTGGAAACCTAAAGAAACAGACGCGGTTAATAAACTAATTGACGATTCCCCGGAAGAAGCTCGTAAGTTATTGCGAGAAATTAAAAAGTTGCTTTATGGTACAGAAGAAGGTGATTGTGGAGATTTTGTTTATAAAATTCGGAATTCTATAGTTCATTTTAGACCAGCAACTGAGTCTATTAATATCGAGGAGGATAATTGGGATATGCTAATAAGAGCATCTTTATATATCGTTGAATATTGGTATAAGCAATATGACGAACAATTAACGCTTAGATAGTCCCGCCATACCTTACCAACCTCTTCAGCAATTCCTACTCTCACACTTGAAATATTAGGAATAATTAACTCATGACCGCCACAATTGCCACCGAACAAAAACTCAAAATTCCAGTTTTATATCCCGCTTACACTGATGCTAAAGACCGCCATGTAGGAATTTTTTTAACACTCCAAAAATCCTGGGTCACTCGATGCTATATTTGTCACCCCCCAGCTTTGGCATTCCCCTACTCTTCAATTTCTAAATATCGAGCCAAAATCTGTTTAATTTCTGGTATTTGGTGCAGATCCAATTGCCCAAGACAGCGCACAAGTCGGCGTTTATCAAACGTCATCGGATCGACGCACACGATAAAACTCTCCGTACTCAGACCATTAAGAGTCGAAGGAATTACAGGCAAAACAACAGCTCGTAAACCCTCGTTTGGAACAGCAGAGGTGATGGGTAGAACTGTGACTTTACTGCGTTGATTAAAAGCAGTTCCTGAAATAATTACCGCCGGTCGAGTCTTGCGGATTTCTGTACCGACTGAGGGATCGAAATTCACGAGCCAGATGCTTCCCAGTCGGTAATCGCTGCTTGCTGCCATGCTTCATCCTCATCGGTTAATTCATCGCTCAGTTCATCGAGCAATAAACAGGCTTCTACCATTGCCTGCTGTTCTTGTTGTTTGCGCCATGCTTGCAATAAAAGCTCAACTAGCCGACTGCGATTTTCTACACGCTCGTCAATGTAACGCACTAGCTCATCTGGCAAAGAGATAGATATTTTCATATTATTTATGCCACTCTTAATACTACCAATGGTAGCACATCGATCGAGCAGATAGCAAGCTGATGAAGTAGAGCCGCAGCAACGCCGATTCCGTCTGATTCCGATCGCCCCCTACACAAAATTAGCCGGATCTTGATCTCGCCGATGCTTCAGCAGAATCGGAGAACCTTGGCCATCACCCACCAAAGCCGCCGTTTCCTCCAAGGCTTCCCTCAATCGCTTGGCCGCGTAGATGGACATATCGCGGGGCACATTCACCCGATCGCGCAAATACCGCAAAGCCGCATCAGAACCAGCCGGCGGCGTACAAACTTTGCCAGTCATCATCAAAGTTAAAGCACAACGCAAAGCCTCATCAAATAACTTGTCATCAGCAGGGTTGACGCGAACGATGTTTTGGCGGTGCTTAATGACGCGGTGAAGTGCTTCAGCGCGGGAGGTTTCCGGTTCTGGATACATCACATCCGGCAGTCCAGCCCAAGGCCCATTATCCACGCGGGCTTTATTGAGTAGCATCTGAGGTTCGCCGTTTTCATAACACCCGCCCATCTGAGGCGGTAAATCGTGGACGTGGGTGTGAAAATCGCTCTGAGTACCGCGATAGGTGGGGCGCGTTTCCATCGCCGCAAACCAGTCAGCAAAGCGCGGGTTTTCTTCCCGCATCGAGTAGCCTTTGTAGTAGTAAAGACTGGCATTCATCCGTTCGACGTAGGGCGTAAAGATCGCATCCACAGTGCCAAATTCATCGAGGAAATAAGGCCCCGGAGTGCTCGCCAGAGCTTTTTCTACGTGGGCGACGACGCTGATAAATTGGTTGCGGTTGTGCTGTTCTGTTTTGGCTGAACTTGCTGGGTAGCACAGCCAGGTACACCAGGCCCGAAATAGCAGTCGCTCTAACCGCCGCAGGGGTATTACTGCGGGGTTTTCCATGCCCAAACCCAAGGGGCCGTAGACTCGTTCGAGGGCGATTAAGATATCATCGCTTTCGGTGATGATGCGGCCGTCTAGTTCGATCGCCGGTAGCATTCCCGATGGCACTTTCCGCTTGTACCAACTTTCTTTTTCCCCATAGCAGAACATGGTGACTTTTTCAATGCGGTAGGGGATTTGTTTTTCTTCCAACCACAACCAGATTTTTTGGCAGTAGGGACACCAGGCGTGGTTGTCGCGGTACAGGGTGACTCGGACATCGGATTCGGTTTTACCGAATAGGCGCAAGCGGGCTTGGGCGTTGGTTGGCCCGTTGACGCGATCGAGTTCAAAGTCTGTGAGGGCTTCTAGTTCTGCCCAGCTTAGAGGGGTGGCGATCGTGGCGGTGGATGTCATAGGTGAATTAGTGCGGATGATGGTTGTCAGAAATATAGACTAAATGTATATCGTTTCTAAGTCGCGATCGTCCAAAAGCCAATGGCAAATTTGCCATTGGCTGATGTTTGTGACTGGCTACACCATCCCTACTGAAATCAATAGGTTCTTAGGAGAGCAACGAGCCAGATAAAAACTGCGATCGCTACATAGCCAAGCCCTGCAAAAACGATGATGAACTTGGGTATAGCACACCACCGAGCAATCTGAGGCCAGGGACTTTTTACAGCGCCGCGAAGCATTTTCTCAAGCGCGAAATTTTCAGTTCGATCCAGTAGCCCTGCTAGCCATTGCGCCCAAGCCAGTAGAATCGCTAAGTTGTACTCCAAAGTTCCAGGTGCGTGCAGTCGATCGGCAGCCATCACACAGCCTAATGCGATCGCTGTTGAATAAGCCAGTAGAAAGAAATTATCCCAGTACAGACTGCTTAAAGCATCGTCGTATGTCCCCTTCTGCTGCCAGGAGACAATCATCGCGCTAGCTGTCTTCTCATTGCCTGCCAATTCAAAAGAAAGTATACCGCAGGGAGCTTGTTCGGTTGTAAGCGATGGGTGGTTTGTCTTTGGTGCCAATCCCAAAGTGAGAGCAACCAACAGTCCCAATACTAGCCAATCAGTTAAACCACTGGGGATTAAATGGAGTGGATGCCACAATTGCATTTTCTTGCCTCCTACAGTTCTGGTGTCACTCGTAGTACAGGATCGGGGCGTGGAGTTTCTTCGTCAAGAATAGACGAATCACCCCAAACTTCCACCAAGTCCTGAATCTGCTTGACGCGAGCCAATGCTTCGTCGCACCAAGCCGTGGAGCGACGGTAGGGATATTTATCATTCTTATCCTGCTGCTCTTGGGCCAGCTTCTGGCAATCTAAACTCTTGTCTCGCAGCACCTGTTCCACCTTTGTCAGTTCAGTCTCCAGTAATCCCATCAGTACCTGAAAACGCACCCATTGATGATGTTCCAACTTAAAATCATTTACTATTTTTTCTCCAGCTATCTCCCCCTTTTCCATCACTCGCTTGATAATTTTCTTGTCCATAGACAAATTCAGTCCACCTTCAACTTTATCTAAACGAACCTGCACCACCCGTTCCCTGTAACTTGGCAGCATCGATTGGGTGTTATCGCGGTAGTTTTGCGCTGTTAACCAAATTGCCCGGATAAAATCGCTCAACTTGGAAATTTCTGCCCACACCTGAACTGGGGGATCGTTTGCCTTGGAAAGGTAAATTGATTTATAGAGTTCATCTCTATCCACCTCCAACGTATCTAATTGCCTGCGAAGGTTTTCTATATCTGGATTGGTAACGACGCTGACAGCATCTGCCTGTATCTGAGTCTTATTTTCGTCCTTCTTAAATGCGTTGGGTGACAACGAGGTAAGGTTGATTCCAAAAGTGGGGCGGCTGGGCAACCACTCATCAAAAAGGTGGATCGGAAAGTTGCTAGAGATGCCTCCGTCACTAAACCAGTTCCGTTGCAAACACTGTTTCCAATCGTTTTTCTTGGTAAGATCGAGCTTTTTTTTGCCTTGGAAAGCAGCGCGATTAATTGTGTAGAGAGGAACTGCACCGATTAATATAGGAAAGCTGAGGCTCATCCGCATCGCGACTACCACTGGCAAATTGTCCGCTTCAGGCAAGAAATGAAAACCTTCCGGCAACTCCACGCTTTTGCTTCGGTAAGCACATCGCGTCATATATTCTACGACGTTCGACGGGAATAGCTTGGAAAACTCTTCCTTATTAAAAATAAAAGCGTGGTTTTTGAAAGGCAGTATATAGGGTTGATTGTGACTCAGGTTAGATGTTACCAACTTGAGGTCAATGGGCTTTTGCTTTTGCTTTAGCTTGCCAAAGGTAAGTGGCTCACCGTTTTCATCGATTCCGGCAACATAGTTGATTTTGGCAGTCAGCCAATCGGTCAGCGCTTCCGGATCTTTAGATGTGGGATTGTTTTTTCGCCCACTGCACATTCCAAAAAAGTTATTCGGCACTTTTTCAGTGAGGATGCCGTACAAATCGTAGACGCCAACACCCAAACTACCAATCCACTGCCCTATCCAAGCAAATGATACGCTCAGTAGCAGCAGGAGTATAATAAAACTCCCTCCGCTTAAACTACCACCCGTAAACTGAGCCACTAAAAAAAATACTACAAAAGAGAACCCTGATAAGAACAATGCGAGGATTAAACCGATGACCAATCCTCTACGCGATCCGAGTGCGAATACCCTCTGGTGTTTAGAGCGAAAAGTTTCGCGAAGAAATCGAGCAAATTGGAAAAAGCCCAAGAATTTTTGCAGCGGACTAGGCTTTTCATGGTTGGTTTTTTCCGTTTCCTCTTGCTCGGGTTTTTTACTCTCGATAAAAACAGCGTACAGGGTATCCATTAAGGGTTGGGTTTCTTCGGAAGGTTGAAATAGGTTGCGTAAGAAGTTTTCTTGACTAAGTTGGTCGCTGATCTCCTTGAGCTTTGTAAAGCCTCCCGTGTCCCGTCCGTATTCTGCTGCTGCTGTAACTGCTGCGGCGATCGCACCTGCAGAAGTGCCTCCAATACTACGAAAGCGATACTTTTTCGCAAGCTTTAGGACAATCGGAGGATAAACAATTCCACTCGTCACACCCCCTTTCATGACTAAATCACATTCTTCTTGTTTATCACCCAAAAACTCTGATTCTTCAGTTGCATTCAAAAATTCTATTGACATGAGTAACACTTCTCCTTTAGAACAAAATGGGACGACCTCTTCCTTATTTACAAAAAAGTCGTATAATCAGTCATTGTCACGTTTTGCTTGCGCGTACAACAGCAGACAAAACGTGACTGATGCTACCCTAATAAATTCTAAAATAGATTTAAGCGCAATGACTCTCTAACTACGATTTATCTTGTAAAACAACGGAAATTCCTGGAGTGTTTCAGGAAGGTTCAGATAATAAGCTGTCTGTCTATTGACATCTAATCTGAGAAAAAATTCCCTGAGAAGTGTGGATTTCTTGCCACCATCCTTCAGTACCTCCTTTTTTCAACTGATACTGCACTTGATTTGAATATTTGTCGGCAACTACTCTCCATCTTGTTGCTTTTTGATATCCCTCTTCTCGACAGTAAGCATTAGCGATTATCCACCTTGCTTCCTCGCTGCAATCGCTAGGAATACACCAGTCAATAGTCCAGTATCTATTGCCAATATAATATCTGGGATTATTAAATGTTTCACCTGCTTTAGCTGGTTGAGCTTGTATCATATTTGCAGCATTTAAAGTTAATAAAGCTGTAAAATAAGCTAATTTAAGTGTCTTTAATTTCATTTTTCTGACTCCTTTAATAACCCAGTAGTAATCTAGACTTTACTTGACAAGTCGCCAGCTATTTTTTTGCGTAGCAAGAGGCCGAGCTGACTTGTCATGGCGGTTAAATTTACCTTGATTCAGTAATAACCCGGATGCAGCAATGGCGTCTGTGAGTAAAAGTTATAAATAGTTATATCGTTGCTGCAAACCATACCTAATTTTTAAGTATAATTGCTTAAACGCCTGCAATTGGGGCCAGGAACCACGACCCTTTCACTAACACACCCGATAATTTTAAATAAATGACGATCGACGAAGCACTGCTTTTCCTCGACTCAGTTCTCAAACAAGAGCATCTCAACGATATTCACATACTGGTATTGCGGCAGGCTTGGGAAGGACACTCTTATCCACAGATTGCCAAAAGCGCTGGTTATGATGCCGAATACATTAAGTTTGTTGGCTTTCAATTATGGCAAATTCTCAGTCGGCTATTCGGAGAAAAAGTCACCAAGAGTAACGTTCAGTCAGTTATGCGACGGAAAGCACAACAGGCACAAGTCGCCGTGCAACTACCAAATAGCCAAATTAGTCACAGGATCGACGAACAAGTCGATCGCACTGGTACGATCGCCGATCGAGTTACAACTGACGTAACAAAACTCAACAAATCGATTAATTGGGGAGAGGCAATTGATGTTTCTATTTTCTACGGACGTTCAGAGGAAATAGCTTTATTAGAAAAGTGGCTAATTGTCGATCGCTGCCGCCTAGTGACGGTGTTGGGGATGGGTGGAATTGGTAAAACCTCTCTCTCTATCAAGGTAGCAGAACGCATCCAAGAACAATTTGATTATATTATCTGGCACAGTCTCCGCAATGCTCCATTAATACTCAACTTATTGGTAGAATTGATTCAATTTCTGTCCAACCAACAGGAAACGAATTTACCGGAAACTGTGGATGCTGGAATCTCGCGCCTGATGCACTATCTTCGACAGCATCGGTGTCTTTTAATATTAGATAACGTCGAGTCAATTCTACAGGAAGAAGAATGCACGGGTTGTTATCGACAGGGAGATGAAGGATACGGTCAACTTCTGCGATGCGTAGCCGAAATAAATCATAAAAGTACCCTGCTACTAACCAGTCGAGAAAAACCGATCGGTTTAGCAGCTAAAGAAGGCGAAACTTTGCCTGTTCGTTCATTACAACTGACAGGTTTAACCACCCCAAGAGCACGGGAGATTTTTCAACGCATCGGTTCTTTTCAAGGGTTAGACTCCGAATGGGATATTTTGATATCCCACTATGCGGGAAATCCCCTAGCATTAAAAATGGTCGCTCCAGCCATTCGCGACTTTTTTGACAGTAGCCTGACCAAATTTTTAGAACTTTTAAATCAAGGAACTTTAGTATTTGATGATATTCGCAACCTATTAGACCGACAATTCAATCGTTTATCAGATTTAGAAAAAAAGGTGATGTACTGGCTGGCTATTAATCGGGAGCCAGTCTCGCTGGGAGAATTACAACAAGATTTAGTTTCAAAATTAACTGTCAAAGAATTACTAGAAGTTTTAGGTTCTCTCGTGAGACGTTCTCTCATGGAAAAAACCTCAGACGGCTACACTCAACAACCCGTCGTCATGGAATACATGACGGAACGATTAATCGAAAAAGTCTGCACTGAGATAACCAGCAGCGAAATTGACCTTCTCAGAAGCCTGAGTCTTCTCAAAGCTACAGCTAAAGAATACATTAGAGATACTCAAGCAAGTCTGATCCTCAAACCTATTGCCGATCGGCTGCTTTTTAATTTTGAACGCCAGCAACTTCTCGAAAACCAACTCAAACCAATTCTGGCATCACTGCGCGGTAAACCAACACTAGAAACTGGCTACGCTGCGGGTAATATTATAAATCTATTGCGTCAGATGCAGCCAGATTTAAGCGGTTGGGATTTTTCTCACTTGACCGTTTGGCAAGCTTATTTACCCGATACGAATTTGCATTTTGTCAACTTTGCTGGGGCAGATTTAACTAATTCTGTTTTCGCTGAAGTTCTGGGCAGCGGTTTGTCAGTCGCTTTTAGCCCGGATGGAAAACTCTTAGCAATGAGCGATACAAATAGTGAGGTTCATTTGTGGCAAATGCCAGAAGTTAGGCGGCTGAGAACTGGCAAAGAATATGGCAGCATCGTGTTATCCGTTGCTTTTAGTCCAGATGGAAAAACCTTTGCTACTGGCGGTAGTAACGGTACGATTAATTGCTGGGATGTTAGCAGTTGGTCGATTCGTCAAATATTGCAGGGAAATCATAGCCGTGTGCTGGGAATTGCTGTCAGTCCAGATGGCAAGATGCTTGCTAGTGGCATCGGTGATGGGACTGTGCGTTTTTGGGATTGGAGTCACGGACGGTGTTTGCTAACTTTGCCGGCACACAAAAGTCAGGCTTGGTCGATCGCATTCAGTCCTCAAGGTAAGATTTTAGCTAGTGGTGGTGATGACGGAATACTTAAACTGTGGGATGTTGCTACGGGACAATGCCTGAAAATGTTTGAGAGTGACTGTTGTCAAATTCGATCGGTTGCTTTCAGTTTAGATGGTAAAACGGTAGCCTGTGGTGGTCATGATGCTTTGATTCGCATCTGGGATATTAGCACGGGTAAAGTCTTGAGAATTTGCTCTGGACACTCACGAATAGTGGTGTCTGTTGCCTTTAGTCCTGACGGTCAGATTTTAGCAAGTTGCAGCGAAGATAGCACCGTGAGATTGTGGGAGGTGGCATCGGGTGAGTGTCTAAAAACACTGCAAGCACACACCAGTCGAGTTTCATCTGTCGCGTTTCGTCCAGATGGCAAAATTTTAGCTAGCACTGGTGAAGACTGTACGGTGAGACTGTGGGATGTCAGAAGGGGTCATTGTCTGAAAACAGTATTGGGGCAAAGCAATCCAGTAAATTCGGTAGTTTTTTCACCCGACGGTCAAACTTTAGCCAGTAGCGATCGCGCCGTGAGATTATGGAATATCAAAACCGGGAAGTGTTTTAAAAGCATACAGGATGGACATACTAATCGATTGAAATCGATTGCCTTTAGTCCGAATGGGGACTTGTTGGCGAGTGGATTCTCTGACACTACTGTTAGGTTATGGGATGCTATGACAGGAGAATGCCTAAAAAGTTTAGAGGGTCATTCTGCTTGGGTTTGGGGAGTTGCCATCAGTCCCGACGGTAAGACATTGGCAAGTTTCAGTGAAGACCAGACGATCGAACTATGGGATATTAGCACAGGGCAATGTCTTTATACTTGTACCGAGCATGAGAGTTGGGTGATGGGAGTTGCTTTTAGTCCTTCAGGTGATATCCTGGCTTCTGCGAGTACCGATAATACAGTGAAGTTATGGGATGTCAGTACAGGGAAAGTCTTAAGAACTTTGATGGGAAATAGCGGTTGGGTTTGGTCTGTGGCCTTTAGCCCTGACGGTAATATCTTGGCAAGCAGCAACAGTGACGGTAGCATAAAGTTTTGGGATATCAATACCGGAGAATATCTGACCAGCCTGGAGGGACATGACGGTATTCTTTCATCGGTAATCTTTAGTCCTGATGGTACACTCTTGGCGAGTGGCGGTCACGATCGAACTGTACGAGTGTGGGATGTTAGCACTAATGAGTGCTTGCAAGTTCTGCGGGGACACGACAATTGGGTGTGGTCGGTTGCTTTTAGTCCAGATGGTCAAATTCTAGCGAGTGCCAGCCAAGATGAGACGATTAAGCTTTGGAATGCAGTAACGGGTGAGTGTATCAAAACCTTGCCTGTTCCCAAACCTTATGAAGGAATGAATATTGCATGTGTTAAAGGTTTAACTGAGGCGACTATTGCGACGCTCAAAACACTGGGGGCAGTTGAAGTAAATTGATCGCGACTAATACCAAATCTGGGTTTACTACCCCTTTTTTTTGTATTATTTGTCATTACGAGGAACGAAGCAATCGTTTAGTCTCTGCGATTCCTTCGTTCCTCGCAATGACGGAGGGGTAGTCATGATATTAAACCCAGATTTGGGTTCGGGCGACTACATTTGAGGGAGTGGGGCGTCTTGAATTTTAGCCAGTGCTGCTTTCATTTGGGGAGTAGCCAGGAAGTTTTGGGTGGCTGCGATTAAACGATCGCCCCAGAGGTTTTCTTTGAGATATTCTACGGTAGCATAGCGTTTGTCGAGTTTCAGAGCTGCTTCTCCCATCGCTAAGCCTTTTGCTTGGTCGCCTTTGCCGTAGAGTGCCACTGCTAGAGCTAGCATTGATTCTGCTGCTTTGTCGTCGATCGCGATCGCCTGTTCCCAGCGTTTGATGGCGCTATCAACATCTCCCATTTCGTATTTGACTAATCCGATATTATTGATAGCCGGCCACAGGTTTTTTTCTAAAGCAAAGGCTTTTTCGTATTGGGCGATCGCCTGATCGAACCGCTTTAGCTTATAAAAAGCATTGCCTAAATCAAATAATGCACCCGGAGTGTCTGGTTTTAGTTTTAATCCTGCTTGCAAATATTCGACTGCTTTCTCGTAGTTCGCTTTCCGAAAGTGAGCTTCTCCCAAGACAAATTTAATTGATGGATTTTCTGGCGACAGAGATTGAGCTTGCCCTAAAGCTTCAATGCCTTTGTCAAACTGCTCGACTTGAAGGTACAAGCTGCCTAACAAAGTCCATGTTTGAGGATTCTTGGGGGCTAACTGTGTGGCGAGTTCCGCTCTTGGTACGGCAAGTTCGTACTGCTGGAGTCTGGCTAACTGGACGGCTTCTTCTGCAAGGCTCAAGGCTGTCTGTTCGAGTTGGGCCGAGTCAATTTTCAGGGTGTAAGGCAGGAGTGCCTGACAGGCAGCCGGCTCGGGCATTGCCCCCAAACCGAGTGCGAGTAGCAGAGATATTAAAGGAATGCGATTAGGCACTGTACAGCCCCAGCAAAAAATATAAGGGTTTCTCGATCGCCTATAATAACTCATATTTGTAAATTACCCAGCACTGACCTGAGTACAGGTACAGTGTGGGCTTTCAATAGCCCTAAAATGATCTTGCACATTGCAAAACAATCTCGAACCTTCGGGCTTATTTACGAAAGCCCCAATAGCAGCAATATTCTT
>NZ_JAUBSX010000108.1:0-19225 GCF_036704885.1 Microcoleus sp. F4-D5
GCCTATCTTTTTTGAGCAGCGGATTGGCTCAATCCTTACAAAGTATGGGTTTCAGGCTGGTTGTTACCCCCCCAGATAATTGCCATAAAAACATCACTATCAAATGGGGCTGTTGTACCGGCACGGCAGGCATATTCCCATTCTGCTTGACTCAGAAGACGATATTTTTTACTGGTTTTTTGCGATAGTTTTCGAGAGAAGCTGATGGCCTTCCACCACGATACATTTTCAACAGGATGTTTTTTATCTGTGAAACTCGATTGGTTGGTTCCATTTCCCATGACTGCTTCCCACTGTGCTTGGGTGATGGGGTATTTGCTTGCATAAAAAGCGGGTATTGTGACTTGAGGCTTCTCACCTTCGGAGTAAACTCTATATCTATCAACTTCTGTTACTGGCGAATCTACCATCAATGTGCCGCCGGGAATGTAAACCATTTCCAACACAATTCCATTTCCTAGGTCTTCGGGGAAGTAGAAAGCAAACGACTTGCTGCGACTGCTTTCTCGTCCATTTGAATCAACTGCGATGACATCAAAATCAAAAAAATAGTTTTGTAAATGTTGTTTTATCTTCTCCTCATTTCTATCTTTCAGTAGTGAATAGACAGCTAATTTCACCTGTACTGACTCATCCTGCAATGCTCCCAGTATCAAATCTAACCCTGCTTCTCCATATTGGAGCGCTTCGGAGAGTGCGGCGATTCTCACTTCGACAGAGGGCGAGGCTAGGCGGCTTTTAACGCCGGCAATTCCTCCCAGTACCGCAGCATCGACAGAAGTTGAATTTTGACCGCCTTTGACGGCATCATATTCTCTGGGTTGATTTTGGTCATTTGGCATGGCATTTTGACCTTTCTATGATTAACCACTATGGCATTTACTTAATAAATATGCCAAATACTCAAAACTTACCCAGTTACGCTACAAACAAGGCAAATCGTGCGTTGGGTTTGGCGCTTTTACAGGCTACATTTACCGACTTGGCGCAAGTCCTAACATTGCGTTACCCTTTGCAGTGAGAGCGTGCTAGAGTTAGTTACTTTGTGTAACATTAGCTAGATAAGAATTTAGGATATCGGTGATGACGAATGTAAATCAAGGCAACTGCCGACAAAGTGCAAAAATAATTGTGAATCCTATGTTGCGGTGGGGAGGGTTGAAGGCAAAGCAGCTAACGGTAAGTTCGATCGGGGGAATTGTTGCTGGCCTTGTGAGTTTTGCCTTGCCAGTGCAAGCTTTGCAGGTAGTTGTAACGCCGGCCAGTCCCGCGCTGGGAGATACGCTGTCAGTAATCATTCAGGTTGACGGTAACGGCGGGGAAACTCCAAAAGTTTCTTTACAGCAGAAAAACTACCCTGCGTTTCCCATCGGCAACGGGCGCTTTCGGGCTTTGCTGCCGACGACGCCGGTAGAGAAACCCGGTGCCCGCCAAATCCAAGTCACAGGTGACGGACAAGTGAAGAATTTGAGCGTGCAAGTGCGCGGTCGAGATTTTCCCACCCAATCCATCTGGCTACCGCCTGGGAAAGACGAGGAAGGTACAGATGCCGAATTCGATCGCGTAGACGCATTTAAAGCACTGGTGACAACCGAAAAATTTTGGGACGGCAAATTGTTGCGCCCCAACTCCGGCGAAATCACCACTATTTACGGGGTGCGGCGGTATTATAATGGGGTATTTGCTCAAGACTACTACCACCGCGGCGTTGATTACGCGGGTGCTTACGGTTCTCCTGTCGTGGCACCAGCCGCCGGTCGGGTGTCTCTAGTGGGACGCGAATCGCAAGGGTTCAAAATCCACGGGAACGTGGTTGGTATCGACCACGGTCAGGGGGTAGCAAGTATTTTGATGCACCTCAGCCGGATTGATGTCAAGGAAGGCGATGTCGTGAAAGCCGGTCAAGTAATTGGTGCTCTGGGGTCAACGGGGGCTTCCACAGGCCCTCACCTGCATTGGGGACTGTACGTACACGGGCAGTCGGTCGATCCGGTACCTTGGCGGCTTCAGGGAGTTGAGTAGGAGTTTTTACAGGTTTTGACGGATCAAGCCGTCAATTATGGGGTAAGTTTGTGGCTGGGGTGTGCAGATAACTGTTAGGGGTTATCAGTATTGAGTTAGGATTTGTATAAAATTTCTCAACTCAACCCTCCAAACTCGAATCTCAAGACGCTAACAATTGCGTCTTCACAAAACTTTATTAATGATGCCGTTGAGCGGGGACGCATATATGAGTATTGAAAAAATTGTTGAACAGGCTTTGCAAGATGGTTATTTAACGCCGTCTATGGAAGCTGAGGTGGGACGGATCTGCAATACGGCTTCCGAATTGTCGATCGAAGAGTACATGGCTCTCGATCGTCTGATGGGATCTTTATTGACTGGGGAAGTTGTGGTTCTGCCGCGCAAACAGTTCATCAACGTGATGGAAGAATTGGTACTCAGCGATGCGATCGCTAGGGTGGCAGAAATTGAGGCCACGAGCGACTTGAGTCTGGATGTGGGAGATATTGCAGCTTATGCTTTAAATAGGCTGCCACCTCTGTACGCTACGACAGAAGAGGGAGCTCACTTTCAAAGGGCTAGGGCTAAAGAGCAACTTCACGATTTGATTGCCAAAGAAGTCAACGCAGCGATCGCCCGCAACTTGGACAGGCCCGACACCCCAAACCCCACAGCTTTGGGCAAGTCTTCTGGGAACGAGGTTCTTTCACAGCTAAGCACTTGGCTGCAAGCTAACGCCACTAATTTTGAGCCGCAACCTTAGCACCACCCCAACAGCTCTATTTTTGTTAAGTCGATCCCGCTCAATTCAGAAAGCGGGATTTTTAGTTTCTGAGCAAGCAACCTTCATCTGAAGGCACAAAGCCGAAGCCAGAATTCAATAAAAAAATTACAATTTAAGAGTTTTTTGTTTTTTTCAAAAAACAAAAAACCCCTCTTCGTTCTTTTTACCCGCTCAGCTTCGCCGCTATAGCCTTCTTCTTGAAATCCGTTACATCCTCAGAAAGCGAATCCTTTGCCGAACTTCTTTGTTCTTCCAAACGATTAATTTAATTGCTGCTGTCAGAAGAGTCTGCTGAGGGGCTGGCGGTAACTTTTGTTTCTCGCTTTTCGCGTTTCTTTCGTTCCGCTTGGATGACATCTTGAAGCACTATTCGCGCTTGGGTCATTTTTTCCAAATTGCTGCGGTACAAATCTAAATCTTTGCTAACTTTGTCTTCTGGCAAGTGCAAAGCCGCACTGACTTTGGCGATCGCGTCGTTTCGCGTTTCTTGGTCTTTTACCAAGTCTGGGTCAGCTTTTTCTAACAGCGAGAACAAACCGATCGCGAACAAGCGGCTGTACTTAAATTGAGGGTTGCTGGCGATCGCCCCTAAAGACGCTTGCAAATCCGCTGTATCTTCAAAGCTGGTCGAGCGATCGAGCCACGAGAGCAACTCTTGCCCGGAAAGTCGCTCCGCCAAGCTTTCCAATCGCTGAGCGTCTTGCTTGTAGCGTTCTGGATCGTCTTCTACGGACTTGCACAAAGCGTTAAAAATCGAAACTCTGTCTGCTTCTGGGGCGTACCCAAGCATGAATCGATCGAAAGCTGTCACCACACCCAAAGCATAAATCGGGTCGTATTGAAAATCGGCATTTGCCGAAAGCAAGTGCATTTCTACCATCAACTCTTCCACCACTCGACGGTAAATTGAGTTGATCGGTCGAGTGTGAATCGTATAGAAACTTCGCTTAGTATCTGAAACAGTACGGTTATTGTTCACCTGAGTCTTATAGATAAATAATTTTGCCGCAGCGGGCGTGCCAGCGCGGCGTGAGTAAAGTCTGGGGAATCAATTCTGCGATCGGGCTGACAAACATTGCCAGTTTTTTTGAGGGTTGCCGCCGGATTGCGAGACAAAATTTTATCAAAAATATTTTACGCGCGATCGGCAGCAACAATTAATATGTCGCAGTAGGAGTGCAAAACCCCAGTATCTTTACAATCATAGCTTAGCTGGGATCGCTGATAAATCTAATCTTCTGACTTGCCCAGCCCAGACCTTCCAAGGCTTATCACAATAACTTTTTGCTGTCAAGCCATAAACCTGAAAAATCAAACAAACATGACAATTTCTCCTGAATTAACAGCTTTAGCCCAGTACATGGCAGGCGAATTTGACAACCGGGAACAAGCGCTAGCAGACCCGACTTGGTACGTTCACCTTCGTTTGTGGCAAAGACCCCTGCCGGTTGCTCTTTTGGAGGAACCCAGCATTACCCTGTTTGCGGAACAAGCCAGCATTCTGCAATTAGACAAGCCATACCGCCCCCGCATCGTGCAACTGAGGCACTCACAGACAGCGCCGGGACTTATGGAAGCTCAGTATTATATGTTCAAGGATATTGCAGCTTTCAAAGGAGCCGGTCGCAACCCCGACTTGCTCAAAAAGCTAACCAGCGAGCAAATTCAATTTCTCCCCGGCTGCACCCTCTCGGTTGCGGTGCAAAATTTAGGCTCAAACGGCTATCGGTTTCGGGCATCTTTGCCCGAGGGCACTCGCTGCGGCTTTACCTACGGAGGCACAAATTACCAAGTAGACTTGGGATTTGAAGCCGCAAGCGACGAATTTCTCAGCTACGACAAAGGAATAAACCCCACGACAGGCGCAGCTACCTGGGGAGCTTTAATGGGCCCTTTTAGATTTGTCAAGTGTCAGGATTTTGCTGCTGAGATATTGGTTTGAGGGCGGTGTCACTCAACCTGCACGTTCCGACTTTGCACAGATATAAATAACGTCAGTTCGGGTTAAGCTGGACTTCCTCCATACCAATGTACTAACAGTCCTAAAACTCTTACTCAACAAAGGTTTCAATTGTTGAGCTGTCAGTTTGTACCCATCGAGAGGCAATAGCTGACGCAGGATCTCGCGCTCAATTGTTGTAGATTCAATATAATTGCCGATCGCAAACAAATATCAATCATCTGCATGGGAACTCATTTTTTGACTCAACAATTGAAACCTTTGTGATGAGAGGCTTTTGAGCCTCAGTAAGTATATTTGCAGGGAAGTTCACTTGAAAGTGGCCTATTAAATTTGTCAGGAAAGCAGAAGAACAGGAAGCAGGTAAATTCTTGCCTGCTTCCTGTTCTTCTGCTGGGTTTGTGCACGCTTCTGAGCCTCAAGCTTTAATTGCCGTGACATCGCAACCGATACCAGCCCGGCGATCAACTTGCGCGCGGCACCCCCTCTAGAGCTTCTTCTTCCGTTTCAAAGATTTCAAACACAGAATCCATCATGGTGACTTCAAACACCAGTTTGGCTTCTGGATGAACATTGCAAATGCGGAAACTTCCCTTAACTTTATCCGCATCCCGCATACCTGCTACAAGTGAGGTCAGGCCAGAACTATCGATAAAGTTAACCTGACCAAGATTCACTACGACATGGCGGCTGAGTTTGGAAATACACTCTTGCAACTTGAGGCGGAATTGCCAAGCTGTCGTGATGTCCAACCGTCCTGTCGGTGCTAAGACGATAACTGTTGTACCGTCTTGAAGCGTGTGGGTTTTTTGATCAATATGAATCACTGACCCTTCCCTCAAATTTATTATCTATCGCGGTGGTTACTGTCCCAGTAGTTTAACTCACGTCGGTGACTGCTGAGGCATCCAATTCGCCCAATCTTGCGGTTTTAAGAACTTGGAGTAGAGTTCGGCTTCAGGAGAGTTGGGTTCTGGCTCGTAGCCATATTCCCAGCGTACCAAAGGTGGCAGGGACATCAGAATCGATTCGGTGCGTCCGTTGGTCTGCAAGCCAAAGGTCGTGCCTCGATCGTACACTAAGTTAAATTCAACGTAACGGCCGCGGCGATAAAGTTGGAAATTGCGCTCGCGATCCCCGTATTCTTTCGATCGGTGCTTTTCCACAATTGGGGTGTAAGCCGGCAAAAATGCCCGACCGCAGTCCTGTACGAAGGCAAACAGCGACTCCCAACTCCTAGGTTCCAGCACCCCGATGTCATTGCTGCACTCAGCGGCCTTGCCTTTGACATGATGGTCGCGGTAAAGGGGGCCTTGAGCATTTTGGTAGTCAAAAAACAGACCGCCCACGCCGCGGGTTTCTTGGCGGTGCGGGAGGTAGAAATATTCGTCGCACCAGAGTTTAAATGTCGGATAATATCCGGGATGGTGGCGATCGCAAGCTGCTTTCAGAGTTTTGTGAAAATGAGCTGCATCCTCAGCCAACGGGTAATAAGGAGTCAAATCCACACCGCCGCCAAACCACCAAATCGGCCCTGCCTCAAAATAGCGATAATTCAGGTGAACCGTAGGCAAATAGGGATTGCGGGGGTGCAGCACCATCGAAGTGCCAGTTGCATAGAAATCGTGACCGGCAGCTTCTGGGTGCTTGGCCAAAATCAAAGCCGGCAAACTTTCGCCCCACACTTGGGAGAAATTGACTCCCCCTTGTTCAAAAATATTGCCTTCGCGCATGACGCGAGAACGTCCGCCGCCGCCTTCGGCTCGTTCCCAAGAGTCCTCTTGAAATTTGCCGAGGCCATCGAGCTGTTCGAGGGATTGACAAATTTCGTCTTGTAGGCTTTTCATAAATTGGCTGACTCTAGCTCTAGAGTCAGCCGGCGGCAAAAACGGGGAAGTCGCGGTTTTAAGAGTTGTAGAAACTGTCATAAGAATTTCTGTTGTCAGATTTGAGTCTTAGATGGGTGATGATTCCCAAATCCAGTCGTCATGTAATTATGCCACCGTAGGTCTGCAAATGATCGCTATGAAGTTACATTAAAAAATAGCAATAAAAATATACTTAAACCTGCGATGAAAATTCGCTAACCCAATTGCAGAGCTATGGTGGAGAACACAATGCCCAATACACTCGATGTTAGTTCAGTCTTAGAAATCCTGCGACCCGTGCAAGACCCCGAACTGCAAAAGAGTTTGGTGGAATTGAACATGATTCGTAACATCAAAATTGACGGCGGTGTCGTCAGTTTTACTTTAGTGCTGACAACGCCTGCTTGCCCGCTGCGAGAATTTATTGTCGAAGATTGCCAAAAAGCGGTCAAACAGTTGCCAGGAGTCGAAAAAGTGGCGGTGGAGGTGACAGCCGAGACGCCCCAGCAAAAGGGAGTGGTCGATCGCCAAGGCATTGAAGGCGTTAAAAATATTATCGCAATATCCAGCGGCAAAGGCGGCGTCGGCAAAAGCACGGTGGCGGTAAATGTGGCAGTAGCGCTGGCGCAAACCGGCGCTAGGGTGGGTTTGCTGGATGCGGATATCTATGGGCCCAACGACCCGACAATGTTAGGTCTGGGGGATGCGAAAGTGATGGTTAGGGACGGAAAAAGCGGGGAAAGCCTCGAACCCGCCTTCAACTACGGCGTCAAATTAGTGTCGATGGCGTTTTTAATTGACAAAGACCAGCCCGTGATTTGGCGCGGCCCGATGTTGAACGGGATCATCCGGCAGTTCCTCTATCAAGTAAATTGGGGCGATTTAGACTATCTGATTGTCGATATGCCTCCGGGTACTGGAGACGCGCAGTTGACAATGGCGCAAGCGGTGCCGATGGCTGGTGTCGTGATCGTGACCACGCCGCAGACTGTGGCATTGTTGGACTCCCGCAAGGGGTTAAAGATGTTCCAGCAGTTGGGAGTGTCGGTGTTGGGAATTGTGGAAAATATGAGCTATTTTGTGCCGCCGGATATGCCAGACAAGCAATACGATATTTTCGGTTCCGGTGGCGGGGAAAAGACTGCTGCTGAGTTGGGAGTGCCGCTGTTAGGCTGCATTCCGCTGGAAATTCCGTTGCGGGAAGGTGGCGATTCTGGGGTGCCGATCGTGGTGGGACAACCGGGTTCTGCTTCAGCTAGGGAGTTGCGGGCGATCGCCGGTCGCATTGCCGGTAAAGTTTCCGTAGCAGCCTTAGCGTAACTCACATCTTGGATTGTCAATCAGCTTTTGATGGGCGGGCGGGACGCCTAACCCCTACTCCCCACAAGAAACCTGTTTAGTTTGTAGCATCTTGCCTGTTTAGTTTGTGGAACAGGCATCTTGCCTGTTGAGTTGGTGGAACAGGCATCTTGCCTGTTTTAGCATCAAGTCTCGATCGCCAAGAAAAGGTAAGCTATAAACAGCCAACTTAACATTCCAAGAATTATGATTTTTCCAGGTTCGGCAGTTCGAGTTAAAGATAAGGGTGAGATTTACTACGCCTTTCAAGGACAAGTCCAGCGAGTTAGCGACGGGAAAGTCGCGGTACTATTTGAAGGCGGCAATTGGGACAAGCTGATCACGTTCCGCTTGTCCCAATTGGAACTTGTCGATGCTACGGCTGGTCGCGCGAAATAGTCAGCGGTTATTAGTCATTGGTAATGGCTAATCGGTAATTGGTAATTGCTAAATAACCCAATCCCAGACTACTAACTCAAGACCCTTGAAAACTAGCACCAAACCAATGACTAATGACTGATGACTGATGACTAATGACTAATCACTAAAACTATGCGTTTACCTTTACCCCAATTTGCTACAAAAGAGCGCCATCCCGATCGCATTGCTGAAGTAATCGAGACGGCAACTTCCGAGTTTTTGGCTCAATGTTTGGAACCAGAAGACTTAAGTTTTCCCGTGATGCCGCCTTTTGGCAGTTGGGTGAAGGCCCAGGATGAAGAGTCGCAAAATCAAATTTACGGCGTGGTTTATTACGCTACGACTAGCCCGATCGACTCGGTGCACAGAGCTCGCGCTTTGGGTTTGTCGCTGGAAGAGTTGCGGGAAGAACAACCGCAGATTTTTGCGATGCTAAAAACCGAGTTTCGAGTGGCGATTGTGGGGTTTGAGGCTGCGCCCGAAAGGTTGAACGGTCACGGCCCATCTAGGGGTAAAATTTATCAGTATTTGCCGCCGCGCCCGCCGCAAATTCACCAGGCGGTTTATCGCTGCGAACCGGATGAGGTGATTGCTTTTACGGTGCAGTTGGATTTTTTGAGGACGCTGCTGGGGGTGGCTAATGCACCGGTGGATGCGCTGACGGCGGCGGCGATTCGTGAGATTTATCAGTTGCGGATGCGCGATCGATCTTGGTTGGTGGAAGCGGGAAGGAGTTTGAGTGTTTTGCTGAAGGATGATTACGACAGGTTGCGCGTGATTTTGAGTCAGATTCATCCGTAAAGTAAAGGTTAAGAATCAGAATAATAAACAGTGACATAGCCGTCGATCTAGTGGTCTTTATCCAAGGGATAACAGCTTAGATGAAAGCCTTCTGGAGCATCTATAAAACCGGGTTGGGAGAGCATTCTTGCCTTAGCAGCTTCGGCTAATGTTTTAGTCGAATAAATACCGATAATTTTTACGTTTTCGCGGTCGTCTCCGAATTCATGGACGCGCTGAAGAATAAAGACATTAACCATCTTTTTAAAATTATTTAATTATTGCTCTTTAAGTTGATTATAGTAGAACGCATTCATTCCAACCATGCGTCTAAGTCTAATGTAAAGTGATGGGTACTTTCCAGCAAAAAAGAGCGACCTTGTTTAACTAAATTGCCTTGACAAATAACCGGAATTCTGGCTTGATAAGCTTTGACTGCCAGTTCGTAGACTGGTTCTGCTAGTTCTAACTGAATGCGCCGCAGCTTGCCAACAATAACGCCAGTCAAAGTTACTTTTCCGGTGGCTGCTCCTTCTTGCAAGTTGGTGACTATACCTTGAATGGTAATGTTAGGAGCTGATGTCAAGAGATTGCTGAGAATTTCGAGCTGGGAACGATTTTCAGCAATTTCTAGGGTTTGTAAAACTTCAGCCATCCGGCGGGGAAAGTCTAAAAATTCTGGTTTTAATGGTAGCAGAATCTCTAACTCTTCTGAGGTTTCGCTGTGGCGATTCCAGAGAGAAGCTTTATCGTCAATTTGTCGCACTTCTTGCCAGCAATGCGTTTCGAGGTAAGTACGCACGATCTCTGGCTGTAGATTTTTGAGAATTTCGGGATCTCGAACGGTGACTATCATAGGGTTTCGCCTGCTTCTATTAGCTGCATGAGGGTGGTAAGAGCTGTTACATTAAAGATATTCTGTCTGGGTATGGAAATTGTAACAGTGGTTTGATTCTGGGTTGGGGGTTGACCTCGCAGAGAAACCCAATAACCGCAATATTTCAGGCAAAGTTCCTGTTGAGATTGGATTAGCCAATTGTCTAAATTCTCGGGTACGACTACAAGGATTAACAGTCGAGGAGTCAGAATATTTTCTACTTTTAAGTCATTGTAGTTCTTGACTTCGAGCGGATATCTAATTGCTTCCTGTCCAATCACATCCCTAGATGTGCATTTTACCTGGAGTTCAAGTCTGGGATATCGAATAATTCCACTTCCCATACCGCCAGCAAGAATGATATCGATCCCGTCAAAATCTAATGGTCTAGCTGCTATCTGGAAGGAGTAGCCAGCCGAGGCAGCAACTGCATAAATATACGCATAACTGAACTGTTCTTTTTGCTGGTTAATGTCCACGAGCGCTATTTGTTTAGTCTATCTCAAGCATAACTGGCATCGGAGGCGATCGTCCGATCGCCTATCCGTCTGGTACAGTACCGCAGTAGGTGCGCCATTCATAACGCACTGCGTCTGATGTCAAAGAGCATTTTTGCCCAATTTAATCTAAAGAAACATAGCGAATTAAACTCCGCATGAGCTTGCCGATAGTCGGGGCAGGTAAAATCTGCGACCATTCTTGAACTGCTGCAAAGCGACGCAAGTAGAGTGCGCTAACAATTTTATCGATTCCCTTCTGGGAACCAATCACTAGGATCAGCACAGGTTGCCGGTCTGGTTCAGCAGGCACAGGATTTGGCTGCGATGTCCGCGATGTCGGGATTTCGTTGATCTCTGTGGAAACAAAAAGCTGTGTTTGAGTCATTGCGGTCGATCTCCTCGATCCGATCGGTGCTAATTGTCAACTACTCGCAGTGTAGCGCATTAGATGACAATCAGCAACGTTTACAGGAGCATGACTCTCTGACACAATCGGGAGCATGGGAAGAGCAGGTAAAGCCCTCAAAAAAATATTAGAGGCATACGATATCAGTCAATATCAATTGGCGACAAAGATGGAAATCGATCGCTCAAACGTTAGCCGTTGGGTGAGTGAAGAACGAGATCCATCCGCTGAGGCGGTATTTGCGATTAAGCAAGCGTTGCAGACCTTCAATCGGGAGGCGGCTGATGAATTCGTCAGGTTGTACCTGGGAAATGGCGAGGAAAACGGTTAGGTTCTCAGGTGTGGAGAGCGCCCCACCGATCGCCCTTGCTGCATTCAAGGACGATCGCCAATTAGTTTGTGAGAATTTATTTAAAGCCAGAAAGATTATATATTGTCGGCTGTTTGTTGAGTCTATCTCAAGCATAACTGGCATCGGAGGCGATCGCCCGATCGCCCATATTATTACTCTTCGAGTGTTTCCTCCAAATCATCTAAATACAAACGAATAAAATCCCCGGCTGCATCGGGATTAATTTGCCATAGTGCTTTCCGAATGTCCAACACTGCCTCTGCTACGGGATCTCTATTTTCATTGACCCAACGATGAATGTTGGAACGTGCTACGCCCATTGTCACAGCCAAGCGATTTTGACTTATGTTATAAGTTTCCAGCACCTGCTTGAGTGCTTTGCCTGCTTTTCCCATGCCTCACATTGTCTCAGAGGGCGATCGTTTCGTAAATGTTGCCTAAATAGTCGGCTGTTTGTTGAGTTTATCTTAAGCATAGGTGGCATGGGAGGCGAGCGCCCGATCGCCCATATTATTACTCTTCGAGTTTTTCCTCCAAATCATCTAAATACAAACGAATAAAATCCCCGGCTGCATCGGGATTAATTTGCTGTAATCCCTTGCGAATCTCTAGAACCGCTTCAGATGCCGGATCTCTATTCTCGTTAACCCAACGGTTAATGCTCGATCGTCCAATGCCCATAGTCGCTGCCAATTGATTTTGACTGATGCCATAGGTTTCTAAAACCTGCTTCAGCGCCTTTCCTGCCTTGCTCATGGCTTCTATGTTCTCAGAAGCTCGCAGCTAAGTAAAGATTGTTGACATTCGTCTACACTACGCTAAGATAGTGTTGTTGACGATTGTCAGCAAGCCACCCAGTAAACAACCGTATAATGCTTATGCCGAAAAACTTCCTTGCCAATCCCCCAGCAACCGATACTGCTACAGCGACAGTACCTGTAGCAGAGCCTCCGCCACCCGATCGAGAACCCGTGAAAATCCTGCTGATAGGTTCTCCCAAAGCGGTGAGGAGCATCATTCACATCCTTTACTGTTTGGGTTTTGCCTCTGTCAGCGAGTGGAGCCCGCTGCAACCTGCTCAAAAGCCCGGTGAAGTTATGAGCATTCTCATGCGTTACCTGCGGCTGTAGGGGTGATATAACATTCTTTGCGGGCGTGAATTACCGCCAACAGCTTGTACAGTCTATTCAGACTTTAAGAGGTGTTGGCGTTAAAATTAGACCGCGATCGCTCGTTGTTCGCTATGCCTTTCGGGCAATCGCCCATTAGTTTGCAATCATTTATTTAAACCGAGAAAGATTATATGTGGGTAGAAATAACAGGGCTGAATCAAGTTCCCGAATGGGATATTTTGAAGGTAAAAATTGAGGGTACTTCGCTGATTTTGAACCGTCAAGGCATGAATGTCACTTGTTACCGCAATGCTTGCACTCATTTAGAATATCCAATCGACATGGGTAAGGTAAGCAGCGGCATCATTACCTGTCCGTTTCATAAGTATCAGTACAAATTAGATACGGGTAAATGTTTGAATGCACCAGCCGATTCCCTGGAATCTTATCCGGTAAAGATTGAGGGCGATCGCGTTTTTGTGGAGATAGATTAGTTATTCGTTATTAGCTAAGTCCGACAGGGGTTTAAACCCCTGTCTCATAGCTCAAGTCGTCTCAAGACGACTGTAGATTAGTATTTGATATCAAGTCCGGCTTAAATACTCCCTCACTCTCTTAGTCTGCGGAGGCAGACGAAAGTTTTTGCAGTAGCGGTTTCAACCGCCGAACCATCGAGGGAGTAGCCAACCCGGATTTACTTTCAACCTACCGTTTTCGCGCGCCGCTGGCGGAGGAAAATCACCAAAAGCCCGATCGCACCTACCGCCAAAAGCAGCCATTCTTCCGGTTCAGGAACCCCCGAAACATTCAGAGGATTATTCGGCTTGCTCAACTGTTCCTTACCCGATTCTACCTCTCTGTCAAATCGATCGCTCTTAGCTTCCGCTGCTTTTAGCTGCTCCCTTTGCGCGTCATTAACTAACACAATCATCGAAGAATAAGGAGTCACCACTTTGAAATTTTTAGCTACTGCGTGCATCGCATCCAGTTGCGTCAATTGATTGGAACTTTTCTGCTTGCTAAGTGCAGTTATCAACTGCCGCGCAGCTATCGGTTTAAAGCCTTCATTGCCTGTATTTTTTGACTCTACAACTGCCGCCGATTTGGCGGTTTTTTCCGACTGCGGCGTTTTGGCATAACTCCAAACATAGCCGTCAACAACGCTAACTGTAGATTTGCCCGAAGCTGCTGTCGTCGCCACTCGCTGTATCGCCTCTTTCATATCCGTAGCAACTCCGCCGCCGCTATCTTGAATAACCTTCAAAGTTGCGTCGTCGTAGCCGGGGGGCAAACCTCCCAAATGCACTGTCCATAGGGGTGCAGAGATGGAAAGTTTAGGTTTGCGATCGTCCGACAATTCGTAACTGTGGCGATCGCTCACCAAAAATACAGTATCGTAATTTTTATCGCCCCGCAACTGTGCAAACTGTTGCAGCATATCTTTGAGCTGGATTGTACCGTAAAACGTCACCTTTGCCGCATCGAAATTGCGTACATCTTCCACCAACTTAGGCGGCATTCCCGCAGCGCTGGCGACATACAAATCAACAGCATTTTTTCCTGCTGCATTAGCTTTCAACCATTCAAAAGTCTCTTTTACTTCCTTCTTTTGGGCCGCCATACTGCGGGAAGTATCGAGAATAACTGCAAACTTCTTGCCTTGGGGTAGCGAGTAATTTGCCTCAGCTAGCGGCTTAGCAGAAATAATATTTCCTCCCGGCATAACCGCCTGCTGCGCTGTTAGCGGTTGCTGTGCGGCTGCGGGCAAAAAGGGTGGCAGCCAAGTTTCTCTTGCTTCTTTCCCGCTGTATTTTACCTCTTTTCCAGCGATCGTGCGGCGCGTATTTTGGTTCCAAAAAATATTGCGTTTCTCAGTCAAAACAGGCATAGCCCAACCCTGCGGCTGTCGCATGACTTTGTAAGTAAGCCACAGGTGCATTTCCTTTGGCCCTTCAGTTTGGGTGAATTCTCGTTTAGGCGGGATTGGAAAAGCCCGCAAGCGGTATTGTTTGGGGCCAATTTGTTCTAGCAAAGCCGGATCGACTCTTTCTACTACCTGTTGGTTGTAGACTTGCTGGGCCGCACCTCTAGGCGATACCGTAAATACAAAACGTTTGTTTAAATCGCCAGTATCTCCCAGCCAAATTCCTGTTACTGCGGCGCTTTCGGGCAAGGAAAAGTAGTAGAATACTTCTTGCAAGTTTGTTGTTTGATTTTTGTAAACTTCGTAGAGTTGAACGTCTGCCCAATCGCCGTTTTCTTTGACTGTAACTTCTTGCGACTGCAACCATACTTTTTCCTGATTGACATTCAGCAAACCAGCTTTAGCTTCTTCCCGGTTTGAGGTTGACTGCACCGCGTGTTTTACTGCTTCTGTGTCGCCTTTTTGCAGTTCGGTATCGAAGAATTGGCCGTAAAGTTTTTCGGCTTTTTTCACATCAGAACTAGAGCCTTGATACAAAAACGGCGACATTAAAAAATTATAGCTGTTCTGTACAGTTTGAGCCGCTCCGTCAGGTAAATTCAAACTATTTTTGTACATCTCATAAATGTGGTTGTTTTCTCCCACAGTGCTGAGGTAGCGGTAAGGGGACAAATAAGCATTAACTAAGCCCGCTCGAATCATATCAGACTTGGCTAATAAAGTTTGGCGAGCAGTGTCATTTGCGGGGGTAGTCGCCAGCATTTTCAGTGCTGCAACTTGCGGCTGCTGCTGCAAAGCCAAGAAAATAGCCAGCCAAGCTGCTATGACTCCCAAACTTCCGATTAGCGCTTTATTTTTCCCGTATTGTGCAGCAAAACTCTGCCATATTTTCTGCCCGGAATGAATGTAGAGAAAGCCGTACAGCGAAGGCATGACAACGAACAAGCTACAGGTTAAACCAAACAATATAAAGGATAGCGGTATCCAAATTAAACCCCAGATCCAGCTCCCGTATCTAAAGATATCCCAAAATGCTGATACCCATGTAAACTTGAAAAATTCAATGACTACAGCGAAGAATCCATAAAGTGTAAACAATGCCACAGGTACAGCATAATACATCAGCAATGTTGCCGCCCAAATGCCAACTACTAGCATTAAACTGTGGCATCCTAATTGCAGCCACGCACTTCGCTTTTCTCCGATTAACCTGAAAAAACGAGGCTGTTTATTATGGGAAGTTTGAAAATCTGAAATATTTTGAACATTTTCTCTTTTGCCCACATATCCGTACAGCATTTCCACTAAAAATGCTGCTATGCACAAAGCAACAGTAGCAATGATTTGATAACTAGCTGGGGTGAGTTCTCGCAGCAGGAACAAGCGGAGCAAACAAAGCAAAAATAGCGGTGCTTCTACGCCGTAAAACCAACGCATTAGCTGTAGGGGTTGCTTGCTAAAACGCCTACCTCCTATTACAGTACATACAGTGGGTACTGCGATCGTAGCTGCCATCGTCAAAGAAAACTCTAGCGGAATAGTGCCATCGATTGTCGCCTGAATTAATGGCACTCCTATAATCGGCAAAATCCCCAAGTAAACAATCGATAAAAATGTCAAATTCCAGACCCAAAAAATAGTTTGAAAAATTCCATCAAATACCTGTTTAATTTTCATTAATTTCCACCTTGCAAGCTTTGTTTAACGGTATCGTGTACCTGACCAGCAAACTCTTTTACTTCATGATTTTCGGCTGCTAGCGAACTGTCAAATAAAATGGAAACTAGCACCCAATTGTGATTTTTTTGAGTTAGGTCGCTGCCGATACGGGACAAAAAGTTATCTGTAGTTAGCCGTGCAGATTGCAGCCAGTATACTGCTGATAATTGGTTGTTTTTGAGAGACAGCCACCGGGCTGTTACTGAAGGAGTTAGTTGTTTTTTTTCTATGCGGTTGACGGGTATTCCACTGGCTACAAAACACAACTCGGGGGCGTGATAAGTTTGCCATGATGTGCTCGCTACTGTGAGCATGGAACCGCGCAAATTTCCGGCGACAAATCGGATTTTTTGTGTTTGGGTGTCTGGATAGTTGCCGAAGAATTTTTGTTCGCTAGGATTTAGGGGAATTGACTCTGATTTAATGTATTCAGGCAATCTTAAATGTGCGATCGCCATTTTTGACGTTTCTACATGAGACAGTTGAGCCATTACTGCCAAAACTGTGACTGCTGCAATTATTCCTGGTTTGGCTAAAGGGTGATTTTGGAGTATTTCTGAGTTGGGTTTTGCAGAAATACCGCTGGTTTTTTCGGGCTGAAGTTTCGGCAATCGTTGCAGCATTAACCAGGTAACAAAACAAGCACCTACTAAACCGATAATCCCCAGAGGAACGTGAATAATTTCTGCTATGTTTGGCTGTTTAAACACTTCTGAAACCAGGACTAACACGGCAACCCGCGCAGCGTTAGCAGAGACTAACATTAAAAGATTAGCAGCGCCGACTGCTACCCATATTAAACTCAATTTGCGGCATTCTAGCCAAGTAGCAGCTAGCAAAAATAGCGTTCCGACTAATAGGGTTTTAATCCCGCTACAAGGCACGTCAACGTGAGCGATGCCGTTTTCCAAAACGATAATATCATAAGAAGAAATAGCCGCAACTTGCAGCATTGAGAGCAACTGTTCTACTACCTGAGCAGTCAGCACTCGCGCCGGCAAACCTAATCCGCTATTCAACTGGCTGTTGAATGGTAAAATACAAGCCAGCAAGCCCGCAACTGGCAAGTTTTTTTGCCAAAAGTTCGGCTCCACCAATAAGCCGCACAGCCCGTAAGTTCCGAGGATAAATAGCAGGACAGTAACTTGTTTGATATCAATTATGTACTGAAGGGCGATCGAGCAAATACCCGAACTCAACATCAACAGCAGCGGATATCGCCTCAAAACGAAATTGAGCGAAAATCCCGGCGGGCGATCCTCTTCGAGGGCTGCGCTAACGGAGTTCCCGCTCGATCGCACTACTAATGCTACAATCAAAAAACCAATTGCTATCTTGTACAGTGTGGGTATCTCAACAAACGAGGATAACAGCCACTTAACTGCCGAGATATTGGCCCAAAACCAAGCAAGCGCCAACAAAGAAGGAGCCAACCAAACTAAATTAACCCCTGAATTGGGACTGACAGCATCTGGAAGGTCAGAACTGGGAATATTGGTGCGCTGCATGATACCGCTTGACATTCACGTTGGTGACATCTTAGCTCAGCAAAATTAGTAATGTCTAGACCGATTATTTAAGTTTTGTCAAGCTTCGACTTTCTCTACAGAGGAGCTAGCGTTATAATAATTAATTTTAACGGAGGTAAAAATGAGCGAAAAAAGTGCAGGATACAAAATTGTTAGCGATAACCGACAAGCGCGCCATCTCTATGAAATTATAGAGACATATCAGGTAGGCATCGAGTTGAAGGGAACCGAAGTCAAATCAATTCGCGAAGGAAAAGCCAATTTGCGGGACGGATATGGCTTAGTTCGGAATGGCGAACTGTGGCTGATCAACGTTCACATTTCGCCTTGGAGAAGTGCTAGCAACTATTTTAATCACGAACCCCGCCGCACCCGTAAATTGCTAATGCACAAGCAGGAAATTCGCAAATTAATCGGCAAAGTCGAAGAAAAAGGTTTGACTTTAGTGCCGTTAAAAATGTATTTGAAAGGCGGCTGGGTAAAACTTGATATCGGTTTGGGTAAAGGGAAAAAACTGCACGACAAGCGCGAAGATTTAAAGAAACGCGAAGACAAGCGGGATATGGAAAGAGCGATGAAGCAATTTTAGTCATCAGTCATCGGTCAGTAGTCATTCGTCAGTTGTCAGTTGTCATCTCCGGAAAATAAACTAAAACCTTTTCTCCTCGAAGGTTGAAAGTTAATTTATGGAGATGTTTATTAGTCAGGAGTCATTAGCAGGGCGAACGCATCTAAACTTTATGTTAACAGAATATGATATATTGGAGAAGAATTTTTGAGTACTCAAAAATATTTAATTAAAGTCTATCAATATGAAACTAAAACCTAAAATCACTATTGCCGACCATTTTTCCGACTTAGAAGATCCAAGAATTGAGCGAACTAAACATCATCAATTAATTGATATTATTACTATTTCAATTTGTGCCGTGATTTGCGGTGCTGATACATGGGTGGATATCGAAAGTTACGGCTTAGCCAAATACGAATGGTTAAATAAAATTTTAGAATTGCCGAATGGCATACCTTCACATGACACAATTGCGCGAGTATTTTCTCGCCTCAACCCCGCTCAATTTCAGAAATTTTTTTTGAGTTGAATTCAATCTATTAGCTGCTTTAATCCAGGAGAAGTAATCGCAATTGATCGCAAAAGTCTTCGCCATTCTTACGAGAGAGGAGCCAACCAAAAAGCGATTCATATGGTGAGTGCTTGGGCGACAAGTCAAAGATTAGTTTTAGGACAAGTTAAAGTTGACAAAAAATCTAATGAAATCACAGCCATTCCGGATTGACTCAAAGTATTAGAATTAAACGGAAGCATTGTCACCATTGATGCGATGGGCTGTCAGAGGTCAATTGTGAAATCAATTGTCGAACAAAAAGGAGATTACGTAATCACCTTAATAAAAAACCAGCCATCCCTGTATGAAAGAGTAGAAGCGTTGTTTAAACAAGCAATTAGACAAGGGTTTTCTGGCTTTACACATACAGCTTATTCGACCAAGAAAGAGAGTAATCACGGTCGTTCAGAAATCCGACATCACTTAATGTTAAGTGAAATCAAAGAGCAGATATAGCAATCCTAAATCAATTGTAAAAACATTGGGCTTCACCCATCCTGATTAAGTTGGTATTAATTTAGACTTTTT
>NZ_JAUBSX010000109.1:0-9610 GCF_036704885.1 Microcoleus sp. F4-D5
TTATCAACAATAAATATCTCAAAGTCTGGTTTTATCGTACACACTAGCTAATTTACGATGATTACATTTACGTCCTAGAACTTAACTACACAGAGGCTTTGATTGTTTTCGGAGATGTCTAATCCTGTTGAGCGGACGAAAGGGAGTGTTGGAAAACCACTGGAACGGTAATATCATCAAGGATATTACCACCGTGCTGCATTTGGCTGAAACGATGACTTGGAAGGGTAAACATCCGATAGTCAAACTCGTGACCTTGACTTATCAAACTGGGGTTAAGCTCACAACTCTGGAAATGGCTGAAGTTGAAACTCAGATTCAGCGTCTGTCCCAACCTGTTGGGGATAGCCTCCCCAATCTCGGTAAGTGGTTTATAGATATTGTTTACAGTACTGCTTGATTTTGGACGAGTTTTTTATTTGGTAGTCCCTAATTCCGTCAAAGCATCGGCATCAACCTTAGATCGGTGTTTTATTGGGTGGGACTATAAACTCTGCTCGCTGTAAATTTATCAAAATCAGCTTACCTACTTGGAGGACAATAGAAAATAAAATTTTCGGCGCTAAATAAACGCAAGCTTTCAGGTTCAGAATCTCTACCAATCGGCAGATTTTAGCAGAGCGAAATTATAACCTGAGTGAGATATTAACTAGAGAAGACTGTTTTAAGGTGTTAGATGACGTGGCGCAAGGAGAAGCAGCAATGATTTTACCTGCATCTGTTAAAGGGAAATGGAAACGACTGGCAACAGCCTTTATTTGTCCTCTGACACTAATTGGTGTTGGCATTCAGCAACAACCGATTCAAGCACAACAAAATCCATCTAAGACTAATGTTGCTGCTTTGCCAGATGGTATTTACCTGTACGGAGATTCGCCACAGCCCAATCAAGTTCTTCAAAACTATATTGTGTTTCAACGCCAGAACGATCGGGTAGTTGGTGCAATCTACGCGCCGCGATCGGACTTTGCGTGCTTCACTGGTAAAATCCAGGGCAATACACTGTACGGAAAGGCAATCTCAGCCGGAAAGATTCAAACAGTTGAAATCAATACTCAGCTAAGCAATCTGCATTCTATTCGCACAATTAGCTCAAACGATCGGCGCATTCTTTCAACGTGCAAAGAAACAGCACAAGCTAACATCTTCAGGTAAATTTTTGACTTAGCTCAAATGCTGCACAAGGCTGGCGGTGCGTTACACTGCGTTAACGCACCGGACGAATTAAAAATTTAAGAACAGGATAAATATATAAAAATAAGCTGCAACATATTAAAGTAAATATTATATCTAAATGCTGCATTCGCAAAAATAGCCAACTGCGATCGATTTCGCAATTTCAAAAACGCTAATATATGCGTAACGTGAGTTTTAACAGTTCCTTCGGTAATATACAACTTTTCAGCAATTTCGCGGTTGCACCGTTGTTAATTTAACTCAATATCTATTGTTTGCAAGGCGTTAATTGAGATAAATATTGTGCGGTTTCTTTGCTGTCAGCTTTTGATTGAGGAACCTTTGCTATTAGCTTTTTCAGGAATCCTGACGCTAATTGATTATAGTCGCTGGCGACCCGAATAGCTTGTCCCAACTCCTCAATCGGCATATCTTTGAGCACGTAACCCTTGGCTCCAGCTCGCATAGAGTCAGCAATATATCGGTCGTTATCAAAGGTCATCAAAACTATAACTTTGGTATCTGGAAACTGCTATCTACCATCCATCAAAGGCATCCGCACATCCATCAATACTAAATCTGGTTTTTAAACTGCCACTTTATCAATGGCAGATTCGCCATTACCAGCAGTTCCTACTACTTAAAAATCTGATTTTAATTCAGACATGGATTTAAGTCCTTGACAGCTCAGATTTTGGTCATCTACTAGCAGGAGGCGAATCATACTAAAATTTCTCCGATAGGAAGTTCCACAAAGATGCGACAACCAGCAGCAGGGAAGGTTTCAATCTGGATTTTACCTCCAATTGCATTTACTCGTTTCTGCATAGGATCGTCAATTAAATAATTTCCCTTTTTTCTTGTGGGATAGGCCTTCCTAGCCCGTCCTTTCTGGGCGGGCTAGGAAGGCCTATCCCACAACAGTCATGAAAAGTGGATTTTATTTAATTCTCATCCCTAAGCCATTCATACGCTGAGTCGATCGCGTGGTGTGTCATTTCATTAAGACGCATTCTTCACGACAACACCACAGCAAAAGAAAAATTTACGACTTTCGTTGAGTCTGGGTGCAGAACCTCTATCTCAATTCGTAAGGACATTTACTTACCGCTGTGCAAAATTCGAGCTGAGATTCGAGACGTTGTTGAGATGTTGAGATGTTTGTTTGAGGTAGAATTTCTACGATGAGGATAGTCGATCTTGCATTCGCTTGAAACCGAATTGAGAATCCACTCTTAAACTAAGCAAGAGGATGGTACTATGAAATTTAAATAGAAAACTGCCTACACTCAAAAAACTGGCATTTATTTAGAAATACTGGTCCGATCGCGATTGGTATAAACTTCAAAAATCATTGCTGTAAAACCCAAAATGGAAACATTAACAATGACGACTCATGATACTTCAAAATATGAGAATAGTCTTAAAAACAGAAAACTCGTCCCCATTGAACAAGGGATGGAGCTCGCAAATCGCTACTCTGGTACATACAATGTAGTGACAATTAGTCGCATTACCGGCCCCCTGACTGAAGAAATTGTCAGAAAAGCTCTAGACTTGGTTCAGTCTCGCCACCCCCGTCTTAATTCTCGCATTGTTGGTGAATTAGATAGTCTCCGCTTTGAAACCGAAGAAACGCAAAAAATCCCTTTGCGTGTCCTGGAGGATCGGCAGTTAAACGAGATTGTTTTAGAGCAGATCAATTCAGAATTTGATAGCAGTAAAGGTTTAGTACGATTTGTGTTCCTTCCTCCAGAAAAAGATGGCAAAACCAGTTATTTAATCGGCACAATCCACCATGCGATAACAGATGGGTTATCCAGCATCCAACTGCATTCAGAAATCTTGACATATTGCCAAAAAATTGCATCTGGCGATCCACTAAAGCCAGGAACTAGCTTGAAACCGCTGCCACTGCTTTACGATTTAGTACCTGCTTCAATGAAGGGATTGAGAGGGATGCTGAGTATTATGTTATTTCTGTGCCTTTTGAGGTTCAAAAAGCTTTGGTATCGCCCGGAAACATTATGTTTTGAAAAGTGCGTACCTCTTGACTCGCGTCATTGCGGGTGGATTAGAAGACAACTAGACGAAACATTGACTCAACAAATTGTTAATCGCTGCAAACAGGAAAAAACAACGGTGCAAACGGCTATCTGTGCAGCGATGATGTTTGCAGTAGGGAAAAAAATCGCGATGGGAAAAGAAAGAGATGTGCGCGTTAGCTGTCACTCGTATATTGATTTAAGGAGACGCTTTTCACCCGTTGTTCATCCCGAAAATTTGGGCGTACTTGTTAGCGCTGCGATATCATTTCACAATTTGAAACCTCAAACATCATTTTGGAATTTAGCACGAGATGTGAGAAAAAAACTGGAACGCCAGTTAAATACCAGCGATATTTTTGTACCGTTTTTAATATTAAAAAAATTGATTGAATCGATCCTGAAAGATTGCGATCGCGCACCAGCAACAGTAGCTCTCACCAATGTTGGTAGAGTCAATATTCCCAGTGTTTATGGGGATTTTAAACTAGAGGAAATCAGCTATCTTGCCGGATTGGCTACGGTTGGGGGTGTTTTGAGTGCTGCTGTGACAACTTTTGAGGGCAAAATGACTTTGAATTTTATGTTCTCTGAGCCGTCAATTAGTGGGGAGACAGCGGAGATACTTGTTGATAGTGTTATCTCCTCTCTGATTGAGTCTAGTAAAGGAGATTGCGCTTGGCAGAATCCAGATACACCAAAATCAACTGATGAATTGGCAGAAATTGCCCACTGATTTCGCGCGTTGTTACGGCGATCGCTCTCTCAGTGCTGGATGCAACTTGCATAGATAGTAAGGTGATCTACTATCCCTACACCCTCGATAATCGTTAGACAACGGAGTCCGGGACACCCTACAAATCGATTGTCCTGTGACAGTTGCGTCCAGGACTATCTCCTTTATTTTTTTATCAAAAAATCGCTTTTACAAAATGCTAGGCTCAGGGACAGTAAAAATTACGATTAAATTACTCGACCAAAAAAAGCAGTAACAACAACAAAAGTCTTGTATTTGCCTCATGGTAAACACCCTGCCGTTGGTTCGACGTTCAAAAATCCTGACCTTACCAGAAGCTATCAACTGATTTAATTTTAAGCCCTGAGACATAATTCTGTTTCCTAGAGATTAAAAAAAAAATAGCTGTCTCTGCTCTACCATACTCGCTTCTTATCTGTCAAGTAAAATTGTTACCAAATTTGATGAGCTTACCCTAGCAGTAAAGCTCTAAATGATACTTTTATAACCTGATTAATGCCGATGAGTTTAGTAAATTGTCATGCCAGTGCGATCCTCTTCGAGGGCTTTCCTTCGGATCGCTTCGCTAACGCTAACGGGCGGCTCGAACCTGTAACCGTAACCCCGAATAGTTTTAATAAACTGCGACCCCGTAGGATCAACTTGAATCATTTTCTTGCGAATCTGCCCGATATGTACGGTAACAAGTTGGTCTTCTCCTGTGTCGTCGCAGTTCCACCCCCAGATTTTTTCGATTAGCTGTTGGCGACTCCAAGATTGACCGGAATGACTGGCCAACAAATACAAAATATTAAATTCCAAGGCTGTTAACTTGATAATGCGATCGTTGAGTGTTGCTTCCCGGCGCGCTGAATCGATCGCGAATCGATCGAATACGATGCGCGATGGAGTGACAGGCCTCATGCGTCTCAACACAACTTCGATACGAATTGCTAACTCCGCCAGACCAAAGGGTTTGCAGATATAGTCATCAGCACCGGCGGAAAGGACTTTAACTTTATCGGCTTCGTCTGTGCGGCTGCTTAGCATTACCACAAAAACATTAGTACGGCGCTGCATTTCCTGGCAGAGGTGATAGCCTGTAGTATCCGGCAAATTCCAATCAAGAACTACTAGCAGTGGCTTGAATTTATCAAACAATTCTAAAGCCGTCTCGCCATCTGCTGCCGAATCTACTTGATATTTTTGATTCAAAAAGCGATGAACTAGATTGCGGATGGCTGGGTCATCATCCACAACCAGAATTTTGGGGGTAGTATCAACAACCATAACAAAAATATTTCTTCCTCTTGTTAATGGAATTTAGTAAAACGTAAAGCCCAGCTCGTTCCAGCTAAACAGATTTTTTTCTGGCAATTCTTCTTTTAACTTCGCTTTCAGGTCAAAAGGCTTGCCCCAATCCCAAATTTCGATTTCTAGGCGATCGGCAAAAACTGCGATCGCCAGCTCGATTTTTGGACTTCCCACTGACTGATTTTGGTGAGCGTGGCGAACAGCATGGGCAAAACCCTCGATCGCAGCAAGTTTACAAAGCTGCAAAACTGCTTCGGGAATGGGTAGAGGCTCTAAAAAAAAACTGCATCAACCCACCATAAAACTTGAGTAACCGCCTTGAGCTCGCTATTTACTTGAAGCTTTATTTTGTGAAGTGGCTGGTTATAACTTCGATCTGATTGGGGATTTCGTTGCTCTTGAAGCCAGTTAAAACTGTGTAAAATATCAATTGCACGCTTAAAAAAACCAGCTTGAGTGCGAGGTTGGAGTGGTAGTAGACCGGGCTGAAAATATTTGACAATTAACAGACAGTTTCGCCCCTCAGACGTGCGGGTATAACTTAGCTCATCGGCAATTTTGCCAATAAGTTTTATACCTATTTTGCCTATTTCATCGATTTCAGTAAAATCTTCGTCTGGGTGTGAGTTTCCGAATAATTTAAAATTCATTTGACTGACCTCTCTTGTTTACCAATAACTGCTTGTCTGTCTTCCGATCGAATCATGGCATCACTTTAATTAAGTGAAGTTGACCAGAGGTATAAAGTTAGGTCTATTAGAGGTCGGTATAATGAAAGTATACTCAAGGTATAATTAAACTACTGTCATACAGAGTCCGTATCCTTTGCAAGGCTCAGGATTGCGAAGCATCCCAGCCGTATAAGAGATCCTTGGCTAGGCTCAGGATGATTTAAGTGCATGATGCGGAAGTTGTAATAAAGTTATATTGGGGGTTAACCTAGATGGATTGGCAAGAATTCCTTAGAGGCGAATCCGGGACACATGGATTATCGATGGAACACACAGAAACATTATTAGCAGCACTCTCCTCTCCTGAAAGAGAACCCCTCAATCACGTACAGCTTTCAGGAAAGTTCAACATAGCAGAAGCTACTGTAAAACAGCGGTTGGGAGAGATTTATAGTAGGTTTTCAGCTAGTTTTCCTGAACTAGATCACCACGCAGGTGCAGGTAAGTTGAGGATTCTGCGGACTAGATTAATACAGAAGTATTATCAACCATCACAACCAGTAGTTGCCCCCTACCCTGAAGAATTTATATCGATAATAGAAGAAAAAATTCGGAGGTTTTGCGGACGCCAATTTGTTTTTGAGACTTTTGAGCAATTTATCACTGACAATCCTCACGGTTATTTTACGATCGTCGGGGATGCGGGAATGGGCAAAAGCTCGATCGTTGCCAAATACGTCTGGGAACATAAATCTCCCTGCTATTTCAATATTCTTGTCGAACGTCGCAACCGACCAGAATTGTTTTTGAAGAGCATTCGCCGCCAATTAATTGACCGCTATCAATTGCCAAAATCAGAAGACGCCGATTTACCAACTTTACTGGCAAAGGTGGCGGCAAAACTCACGGCGGGCGATCGTTTGGTAATTGCAATTGATGCACTGGATGAAGTCGAACAAGAACCGGGAGAAAATCTTTTACATTTACCGACAACTCTGCCCGATAACGTATATTTCCTGCTGACGAGGCGACCCTTTAACCTCGGTCAAAGGCGGCTAGCCGTATCTCCGGGAGTTCCGGTAAAAGAGTTAGATTTAGGACACAGCGACTATGCTCATTTCAATCAGAAGGATATCAAAAAGTATATTGAGTATATGATTAATACTGATTATGAGTATAAAGATAAACTGAGAAACTGGATTCAAACCCGCAGCCTTACCGATACAAGTTTTGTCGAGCAAGTGGCAAACAAAAGCGAAAACAATTTTATGTATTTGCGGTATGTTTTGCCAGCAATTGCTAAGGGTGATTACAATGACTTGAGTTTAACGCAATTGCCCGATGGGCTGCAAGAGTATTATCAAAGCCATTGGGTGCGGATGGGGATGGAAGCTAAGCCAGGGCAATTGATGGAGATTGTCTTGTATATTTTACTAGAGATTGCCACGCCGATTCCCTGCGAGATGATTGCTGGAATTGCCAAGGTGGATGAATGCGATGTGGGAAAGGTTTTAGATAAGTGGGTTGAGTATTTGAAAAAGCAGAATTTAGACGGAGAAATCTGCTATACCATCTATCATGCTACTTTCCTTGACTTTCTGAAAGGCAAACGGGAGATGGATTCAAAGCGGAAAATTTTTAAAGAAGTAAATCAACGGATTGCTGAGTATTTAGAAATAGGGATGGCTTGAAATGGGAGAATTTGCTGACAAGTTAGCGGCCAAACCACTTTTCTATCAACGTGCTTATCTGGGTAGCTTACTGCCAAATTATGTCAAGTCAGGTAATTTAGAAAAGTATTATCAAAAACTGACTGATTTTAACTTTCTGATGGCAAAGATTCAGCATCCAGAGTTTGGAGTGCAGGCACTGATTGATGATTTCAATTTGGTTGAGGATTCAGAAGCAGTAACTCACCCAGAGTACAACCCAGAAACAGCGAAAGCCTTGGACTTGATTCAATCGGTATTGTGGATGTCAGCCGATATTTTGGGTCGCAATCGGACGCAACTGGCAGGGCAATTGTTAGGGCGCTTGCTGCACTTTAATCTTCCGGTAATTCAGGAAATGCTGGAGGTAGCAAAGCAGTGGAAAGCAGCACCTTGTTTGCGTCCTTTGACACCCTGTTTAACTCCCCCTCGCAGGGGATTGCTTCGCACCCTCGAAGGTCACAGTCACTCGGTAAATGCAGTAGCCGTCACTGCTGATGGCAAGCTGGTAATTTCTGGTTCATCGGACAACACCCTAAAAGTTTGGGATTTAACAACTCGAAAGGAAGAGTTTACTCTCAAAGGTCACAGCCAGTGGGTAAATGCAGTTGCTGTCACGGCTGATGGCAAGCGGGCGATTTCTACTTCGTGGGACAAAACCCTAAAAGTCTGGGATTTAACAACTGGAAAGGAACTCTTTACTCTCAATGGTCACAGCGACTCAGTATATGCAGTAGCCGTCACTGCTGATGGCAAAGGTGCAATTTCTGGTTCAAGAGACAACACCATCAAAGTCTGGGATTTAACAACTCAAAAGGAACTCTTTACTTTCAAAGGTCACAGCGGCTTGGTAAATGCAGTAGCCGTCACGGCTGATGGCAAGCGGGCGATTTCGGGTTCGTGGGACAAAACCCTAAAAGTCTGGGATTTAACAACTCGAAAGGAACTCTTTACTCTCAATGGTCACAGCGACTTGGTAAATGCAGTTGCTGTCACAGAGGATGGCAAATGGGCGATTTCTGGTTCAAGAGACAACACCATCAAAGTCTGGGATTTAAGAACTCAAAAGGAAGAGTTTACTCTCAAATTTCACAGCTACTTGGTAAATGCAGTAGCCGTCACGGCTGATGGCAAGCGCGCGATTTCGGGTTCGTGGGATAAAACCATCAAAGTCTGGGATTTAACAACTCGAAAGGAAGAGTTTACTCTCAAAGGTCACAGCGACTTGGTAAATGCAGTTGCTGTCACGGAGGATGGCAAGCGGGCACTTTCTGGTTCATCGGACAAAACCATCAAAATCTGGGATTTAACAACTGAAAAGGAAGAGTTTACTCTCAAAGGTCACAGCGACTTGGTAAATGCAGTTGCTGTCACGGAGGATGGCAAGCGGGCACTTTCTACTTCGTGGGACAAAACCATCAAAGTCTGGGATTTAACAACTCGAAAGGAAGAGTTTACTCTCAAAGGTCACAGCTACTCAGTATATGCAGTTGCTCTCACGGAGGATGGCAAGCGGGCAATTTTTGGGTCAAGAGACAAAACCCTCAAAGTCTGGGATTTAACAACTGCAAAGGAAGAATTTACTCTCAAAGGTCATATCGACTCAGTATATGCAGTCGCCATCACCCCCGATGGCAAGCGGGCAATTTCTGGGTCAAGAGACAAAACCCTCAAAGTCTGGGATTTAACAACTGCAAAGGAAGAATTTACTCTCAAAGGTCATATCGACTCAGTATATGCAGTCGCCATCACCCCCGATGGCAAGCGGGCAATTTCTGCTTCCTGGGACAAAACCCTTAAAGTCTGGGATTTAACAACTCGAAAGGAACAGTTTACTCTCAAAGGTCACAGCTACTTAGTAAATGCAGTAGCCGTCACGGAAGATGGCAAGCGGGCAATTTCTGCTTCCTGGGACAAAACCCTTAAAGTCTGGGATTTAACAACTCGAAAGGAACAGTT
>NZ_JAUBSX010000109.1:9710-18779 GCF_036704885.1 Microcoleus sp. F4-D5
TACTCTCAAAGGTCACAGCGACTCGGTAAAAGCAGTAGCCATCACCCCCGACGGCAAGCGGGCAATTTCTGGTTCAGATGACAAGACCATCAAAGTCTGGGATTTGTCGAGTGGAAATGTGATTGCCAGTTTCACGGGTGAAAGTTCGATCGCCTGTTGCGCCATTGCACCCGATGGAGTCACAATTGTAGCGGGCGACGAATCCGGTCGCGTATATTTCCTGCAGCTAGAAGGGGTGGAGGCACTAACATGAATTCCTCACCTCTGGCAACTCCCATCTCTACCGATTCTTACCCAATAGAATTTCAGCAACTCCTGCGAGAAAAAACCGATAATTTTGCAGGCCGCAAGTTTGTTTTTTGTGCGATTTCCGACTTTCTGGACTCCCACAGCCGCGGTTATTTCACAATTGTCGGCACTCCCGGCTGCGGCAAAAGTTCCATCCTCGCCCAATATGTCAGGGCCCATCCTCGCAGTATCTATTACAACGCTGCAGTTGAAGGCAAAAATCGAGCTGAAGATTTTCTGGCTTCAGTCTGCACTCAACTGATTGACAAATACCTTGCCGCCAATGGGGAAACATCGGAAATTGTCAAGCTCAAATCTCAACTTCAAAATCTCGAATCCGATGATGGGAGTTGGTTTCTGTCTTTGTTGCTTCAGCAAATTAGCGATAAATTGGTCGATCGCCAAAAGTTGATCGTAGTCATTGATTCTGTAGACGCGATCGCCCCCACGAGTCAACCTCCCAGCACAAATCTGTTTTATCTGCCGAGATATTTGGGCGATCGTACTTATTTTATCCTCGCCCGCCGCCCGTTTTTGAGAGAGAAATCAGGTTTGTTAATTGAAACCCCTTCTCAAACTCTCGATTTAAGAGATTATCCCGCCCAAAATCGCGAAGATATCCTTAACTACATTCAGCAATACCTACCAACCGCAGCGGATTTAACTCAACCCGAATTCTGCCAACAACTCGCAACTGTCAGCGAAAACAATTTCATGTATCTGAGTCAGATGTTACCTGCCATTAACGAGAATTCACACCCCGATGCTAATCTGGGGGAGTCGTCACTTGTCTCTGAACTTCCTCCCGGTTTAGCAGCGTATTATCAAAACCACTGGCTGCGGATGAGAGGTGATGCTTTATCGGCGATCGAGTTGTCTGTAGTGAATGTTTTAATAAAATCCACAACAGGTTTGTCTGTAAGTGCGATATCCAATATAATTGATGAGGATGAATACGATGTTGAAAAAGTGTTAGACAATTGGATCGAGTTCTTAAATAAACAAGAAATAGGAGGAGAAATTGGCTATAGTTTGTATCATAATAGTTTCCGCGAATGGTTAGGCAAACAATCTATTTTACAATGATGATGAGGACAAGGCGCCATGTCCCTACCCCAAAATAATCACGAACACTTGATGAGAGATGTAACCATCGCCCGATTAATTGTAGTCCAAGGGCACGGCGACGTGTCCTGAATGTGGGTAATATCAATTCCGATGCCACCGAGTTTTATATTATATCAAAAACCATACAACAATGAAACGAGCAGTATTTCTTGACAGAGATGGCGTTCTCAATATCGAAGCCGGTTACATTCACAAACTAGAAGATTTGCATTTAATCCCCGGAGTCGCCAAAGCTGTACGCCGTTTAAATGACCAACAAATATTTTGCTGTTTGGTTTCAAACCAATCCGGTCCAGCGAGGGGTTATTATCCAGTTAGCCACGTAGAAGCTTTGCACAAACGCCTTTGTCAGCTATTAGAAAATGAAGCAGGAGCCAAGTTAGATGCTCTTTATTACTGTCCTTATTTAAGCGCAGCGGAAGGCGGAACCAATCCAGAATATACGCGGTATACAACGTGGCGAAAACCGAATACGGGGATGTTGGTAGCGGCTGCTTGGGAACAGGATTTAGATTTGCGAAATAGTTTTATGGTGGGAGATAAAGCTACTGATGTTGATATGGCTCACAATGCCGGATGTACTGGTATTTTGGTGCAGACTGGTTACGGAGAAAGCGTGTTGAGTGGGGAGTATCAGCACCATACTAAACCTGATTTTATTGCAGCAAATTTAGCGGCGGCGGTTGAGTGGATTTTGCCAAACTTTGCTTAGTGTTTGTAGTGGCATTTAAGTTTTTGGCTGTTGATTAGAACAGGAAAGTGCTACGTAAGGAAGCGCGACTTTAAATGTTGTGCCCATGCCGATTTTGCTTTCGCAGGCGATCGCGCCTCCTTGCAATTCTACAGCTTTTTTAACAATTGTTAATCCCAAACCGTTACCTTTAATCTTTCCAGTATTCTTGCAGCGGTAAAACATTTCAAATATTTTCCCTACTTCGGTTTCGGGGATACCGATGCCTTCGTCTCGGATACGGATAATTAGTAAGGGAGAATTAATATTTGTAAATTGGGAATTGGGAAACAACCACTCAGGAGACAAGCAGAAAATAGCTTCTTTGTCTCCTTCGGCTGCTTGACGGCATTCCAATTCCAAGGTGACTTGCCCGCCGTTGGGGGAATATTTGATGGCATTGACGATTAAGTTTGAGAGAATGCCGTGCAGCAATTGTCGATCTAACATCGCGCTGGTAACATCTGAGGGGATTAATGTTAGTTTGTGTTTGGCTTCATTTCCTAACAGCAATTGATCGAGCAAGTCTTGACAAAATTCGACTAAATTTATCGGTAACGGATTGCATTTGAGTTGGCCTGCTTCTGCTCGACCCATGAACAGCATATCGTCGATTAGCTGGTTCATCTTTTGGGTAGCTGAGTGCACCAGGCGCAGGGTTCTCACTTGGGATTCGTCACTGCTGCGAGTTCGATCGAGCTTGAGCAGTTCCGCAGAGATTAAAATCGCGTTGAGGGGGTTGCGCAATTCGTGAGCGGCCATTGAAATATACTGGTTTTGGCGGTGCGATTTTTCTTCCATCGACTCTCTGACTGCTTCCGAAGTTTTGAGAGCTTCTCGCATCTTGGTTTCGATTTCGTGTCTGTGCAGGGCAATCTCGATCCCCACCCGCAAATCATTTTGTTGAAATGGTTTAATAATATAACCGAATGGATCTGTAAGTTTCGCTCTTTGCAGCGTTTTATCGTCGGCATAAGCTGTTAAAAATACTGTCGGTACATTCCTATGATTTCGGATTTTTTCTGCCGCTGTTACCCCGTCCATCTCACCTTTAAGCACGATATCCATCAACACTAAATCGGGCGGATTTTCTGTAGCTTTTTGAATTGCTTCTTCTCCTGAAGAAACTGTAGCTGTTACTACATATCCGAGTTTTTTTAATCGACCTGCTATGTCTTCGGCTACAATAACTTCGTCTTCTACAACCAAAATTTTTACAGGGTTCATTTTTTTTTAAATGCGCTGCCTATAATTTAATTGTTTGAAAACCAAATTATAGCAGGTTCCACGCCGACTGTCAATCGCAATAGTACCGTCTAATTGGCAAGCCAACATTCGCACTAATCGCAATCCTAATGTTTCAGTATTTTCCACGTCAAAATTTGCCGGAAATCCGCGACCGTTATCTTGAATAGTTAAGTTAAATTGCTGAGTCCCTATTTCATAAAAATTAATATTAATTTCCCCTACCGAACTTGGGCTAAAGGCATATTTCAACGAATTAGAAACCAGTTCGTTAATAATTAATCCGCAAGGAATTGCTGTTTCTATGTTTAAACAAATGGGGTCAACGTTGAGATTGAATTGGATGGAAGTGTTGCCGCCCCCAAAAGATTGATACAAATTAGCAACCAAGTTTTCGACGTAGGGGAGAAGGTCGATCCGATCGAGATGTTCAGATTGATACAGTTGCTCGTGAATCAAAGCCATTGAATCGATGCGGGTCTGGCTTTCTTCAAATAAAGCTAGCGTAGCTTCGTCTTCAATGTATTGAGCTTGAAGTTGCAGCAAGCTGGAAATTACCTGCATATTATTTTTGACTCGGTGGTGAATTTCTTTGAGCAACACTTCTTTTTCGCGGAGTGCTGCTTGAATGCGGGCCTCGGTAAATTTGCGATCGCTGATATCTTCGCCAATACCCGCGATGCGGTAAATGTTGCCCGATTCGTCGTAAATGGAAAAAGCTCGATCGCACACCCAGCGCATCGTGCCGTCTGGTCGAAAAATCCGATATTCGGTACTCGTGGACTCGCCCTGCAACACTCGCCCCATTGCCTCTTCTAACAAATGTTTATCTTCTGGATGCACCCACTCCATCATTTTTAAGGGTTCGGCATATAATTCTTCGTGGCTGCGCCCCCAGATGTGTTCGTAAGCTGGACTCAGATACAATAAATCGGTGAATTCAGCAGACATTAGCCAGAAGGAATCTTGGATATTTTCTGCTAGTTGGCGGAAGCGTTCTTCACTTTCACGGATGGTTTTTTCTGCCTGTTTGCCTTCACTTATATCTTCTGCAATACCAACGATGCGGTAAACTTGACCAGCTTGATTTCTAATCGGAAAAGCCCGATCGCGAATCCAGCGAATTTCGCCGTCCGGCCTGACAATTCGATATTCGATCTCTTCTTCAGACTCAATTTTTTTAGTAAAGGTAGCAATAATGCGATCGCGATCTTCTGGATGGATGGACTCGGCAAAAAAGCGTCCGTAAGCATACAAATCAGTGGAGCTTCTGCCCCAAATTTTTTCGTAGCCCGGACTGATATAAATAATTTCCTGGGGTTGAACGTCTACCATCCAAAACACGCTTTTAATATTTTCTGCTAGCTGTCGGAACCTCTCTTCGCTTTCTTTGAGTGCTGCTTCTGTTTTTTTGCGCTCGCTAATATCGCGCTGCACGCCAAAATACCCGACGATTCTGCTGTGGAAATCGTAAATGCAAATATAGTCGCATTCGACCCAAATTAGAGTCCCGTCAAACTTGCGATTGTCATTTTCAACGTGAATTCTGCCCGCATCAAAAAATTCCCTGATTATCTCTCTACCGCCAGTCAAATTGTGCGATAAAAAAGAGTAAAGCGTCCTGCCAATAAACTCTTCCCTAGTACCTCCGTATTGAGCTATCAAAGCATCGTTTGCCTTCGTTACTCGTCCGTTAGCAAATACGTAATCCAAGACTTTTTCTTTGTCAACTGTATCATCCCAGTACACGGGTTCGTCCAGCATCATAAAGAAAAAGCCATCTAAAGATTGAGAGAAAAACAATTCTAGCTGTTCCTGGCTTTCCCGCAGAGCTTTTTCGGCGCGCCCGCGATAGATAATTTCTTCCTGCAATTGATTGTTGGCTTTTTTCAAGTCTTCAGTGCGCTTTTGATATTTAATTTCTAGCTGATTTGTGATTTCTTCCAGCGCTATTTCTGCCTGTTTTTTTTCAGTAATATCTTGAGTAACGACCATGCCTGCAAAAATTTCTTCCCGGTCGTTTTTGACGGGGGAAACTGTTATTGAATAAACGCGACTGCCGTATTTATATTCAAAAGTATTCTCTTTTCCTGCCAAAGCCGCGCGATATGTAGTCTCAAAAAGTGGCAAATCTTCAGGTGGCGATACTTCCCACAATGTTTTGCCTTCCAATTGTTCTTTAGACAAACCAGCTAGTGCTAAACCTTGGCCGTCAACCAGAGTATAGCGCAAATCCCGATCGAACAAAAACACCGAGCCATTCGGATAATGTTTGATGAGAGTTCGGTACATTTCCTGGCTTTTTTCCAGAGATGCGATTAACCGAATGCGATCGTCCTCGCTGATATCAAATTCTGTTGCAGAACTCGAAAAGCTAGCATTTTCGACTGTTTTGAGTTGTGCTTCTAATTTTTGGCACAATTCTCTCTGCTGCTGCAAATCCTGTTCAAGTTGCCGAATTTTTTCTTTTTGCTCTGCTACTAATGCTTCGCAGGTTTCGAGAGGTCGATCGATCTTGGTAGGATCAATACACATAAGCGCTCTAGGTTTTGCTGTTGCGGACTTGAGCTTTTTCAAGTTAATACTAACAAAGCTCAAGCCTTTACTGCCAACTTAAGTAGTCAATCTTTCTTGAGTTGTGCCAAAGCCTTCCACCTTTATTTAGGAACTCCCGCCGTCAACACTTCATGGCCCTCAACTGTCACCAAAACATCATCTTCAATTCTCACGCCAATACCGCGCCATTTTTCAGGAACATCCGGCTGTCCTTCAACGGGTTTAATATAAGGAGAAATATAAATCCCCGGTTCCACCGTCAGCACTTGTCCTGGCTGCAAAACTTGCGGATTTTCGCCGTACTGATAAACCCCGACATCGTGCACGTCCAGTCCCAGCCAATGACCGGTGCGGTGCATATAAAATGGCTTGTATTTCTCTTCTTTAATTATCTCTTCAATGTCCCCCACCAAAAGTTTTAAATCCATTAAACCTTCCACCAAAACGCGCACGGCTGTTTCGTGAATTTTGCTGTAAGGATTTCCCGGATATACTTGACTAATTGCCTGCAATTGTGCTTGCAAAACTAAGTCGTAAATTATCTTTTGTTCGGCTGTAAATTTGCCGCTGACAGGAAAGGTGCGAGTAATATCGGCGTTGTAGTAGCCGCAAGCACAACCGGCATCTATTAGCAACAAATCATTTTCCTGCATTTGCCGGTTGTTTTCGATGTAGTGGAGAACGCAGGAATTATAACCAGATGCAACAATTGAAGGATAAGCAGGAGTGCAGCCATTTAAGCCAAAAGTATGTTCGATTTCAGCTTGAATTTCGTATTCGTACCTGCCAGGTTTTGCGAATTCTTGGGCGCGGTTGTGCGCTGCAACTGAGATATTAGCGGCTTTTCGCATTAATGCTAATTCAGTTTCGCTTTTCACCAGCCGCATCGGATGTAAAATGATGTTGGAATCTTCTATAGCAGTCGGGCCCGTGCCGCGTTTCGGGTAGGTTGCCATCAAGCGCTGCCAGTGATTGAGGACTGCTTGGTCAAAAGCACGATCGCGCCCGAAGTGATAGTATATGCGATCGGCCTTTTCTAAATATTTCGGCAGTTTTTCTGCAAGTTCGGCGATGGGGAAAGCTTCATCCGCGCCGTACAATTCCTTAGCGCCTTCTACTCCGGCGCGATAACCGTGCCAAGTTTCTTTTTCCAAGTCTTTTGGCTGCACGAACAAGATAAATTTGTGTTCTTCGTGGTGCGGCGCGAGGACTGCTACCGCCGAAGCTTCGTTGAAACCAGTTAAGTAGAAAAAATCGCTATCTTGTCGGTATGCGTATTCTACATCGTTGTGCATGACGGCAGCGGGCGCGCTGCGAAATATGGCCGTTCCGCTGCCAATTTTTGCCATTAACTGTTCGCGTCTTTGCCGGTATTCGGTGGGGTTTGTCATCCGATTTGAGATTTGAGATTTGAGATTGAGTGTAATATTAACACTCGGCGGTTTCAAGCACTGCTTGTCAGACTTGCACTTGCAAGGCCAGGGTTGAAGATCTAGCTACTCTGTTTTTTTTGTGGGTATACTTATTTATTCTCTCGTTGTGCGATCGGCAATTGACAAGTCATCCGATTTGAGATTTGAGATTTGAGATTTGAGATTTGAGATTGAGTGTAATATTAACACTGGGCGGTTGAAACCACTGAGTTTACGGACAGACAGACTGGCACCCGCAAGGCAAGGGTTGAAGATATAGGCGATCTGTTTTTTTTCGGGGCCTACTTATTTAGGGCTTGCTGAATAAGCCGATCGCACTTGACGTAGCCTGGATGAAGAGAGCGTGCGATCGAGAGAAGTGTGCAAGAAAAACAGGTAAAATAGATCAAAACCCGTGCATCATCACCTGCGAACGTGTACAGAAAAGCTGAGCTTGCTCTCCTCCCAGCCTTAGACTTTGAACTAGCCAACGGATGTAAATTGTCAGCAGATAACCGTTGGGTAAAAATGGCTCAAATAATCCTGTGGTCAGAATTTGAATCAGAATATGCGGCCAACTTCCCCGCAGACAAGGGTGCACCAGCCAAATCCTTTGGGAGCGTGTCACTTTTGCGATGAGTATTTATACTCTATTCTTTCTTTGCTTACCAATTAAGTCATTTAAGTAAGCACATCGATGAGCCAATACCTGTCCAATATTTTCTGATTTCCAACTTGCTCCAGATATTTTAATTCGTCTAGCTATTTGCTTAATTCCTGATTCTACTGCGCCGCGTGCCAATTGAACATATTTCATCTATGAAGGAAAGTTTCGTAATTAATAATTCTTTCTTTGTGCTTTTCTAAATATTTGCAAAAATTAACTGCTGTTTTTCTCTTTAACTCTGTAAATAGTGCTTTTGCACTTTTTACATTTCCTTTCCATAAATATGTTTCTGCTTGCTTCAATCGCTTAATTGAACCGCCGACTTTCTGAAGATTTTCATTCAAATGATACCAGTCCAGAATTTCCCGTCTGTCCTGTTTACAACTAATTTCCTTGAATATATTCCATACACCATCATGTCCATCGCCTAAACAATTTACTGGTTTTTCTAGTGGCTGTTGATTGGCCCAATTAATAATTACCTCATTTTTGTCAAAACTACCTACTATCCCTGCTGCTGACACAATTGCTTTATAATCTTTCCACTCCGATTTTTCTCCTTTTTGTGTGATTAATCGTGCTTTTCCACCGTCTAAACTTAACTCGGCAATATCTGCTGTTGCAATGGGCTGCTCAAATTTTTGATAATGTACTAATATGAGTTGTGTCTTCGCTGGAACCGTAATCCCTGTTATATATTCAATATCTTTCGCTGCATTTTGATAGGCAACATTAGCACTCAGTCCTGGGGGGGTGACAACCAGCCCAAAACCCATAGTTAGTAAGGATTGAGCCAACTTATGGTAAAAAAAGATAGGCAGCAGAATTGTTACACGCTTGCCTATCCAAACAAATAATGATACTAACATTCTACCAGACTCCTAGACAAAAATACCTGACACCATCTCAGTTTTTGGTGATGACAATCTTGCTATCCTTGATACAATCAGAAAAACAAGTGAGATTAGCTTACTTTTCCCGTTAAGTGTGATTTGTAGCAAGAAGCCAGCCCTGGCACAGATCACGTAAATTTGACCAACCTC
>NZ_JAUBSX010000110.1:0-18620 GCF_036704885.1 Microcoleus sp. F4-D5
GTCATTGGTTTTCTCACAGGATGGTCTTGGATCTTACATTCTTTATCTCTAGCACATCTTTAGAAAAATGGTATAAGGTGTTGTTGAATGTTTTGATTGCCATTGCAATGTAACAAGATGCCTCAGTTGAATTCGTCTTTCTAAAGGCAGAATCGAGGATTGAACTAAAGTCGCAGTTACGCTGTTTGCTGGTTATTAGTTGCGGTTGAGAGCGCTATATTTGTTGAGGTTGCTAGGAGGTAGCGGGCTGTGCTTAAAATTGTTTCGATCGCATTTACTGCGGAGAATTTAAACTGCGATCGCTAGTTTTATCCGCGTATTTTATCAAAAAATTACATTTTAGTCAATCAGAATTATTCTCAAATAAAATTTGTATGAGTTGTGTCCAGCGTCGCTGAGGATTTTGCGGAAAATTTGAGATGTTTGTCAGCAAAATTTCTGATAAAATTTGATAGTAAGAACAAGTATTTAAAGGTCTGGATATGTCTGAGAAAGATGAAATTGCGGTGTCTCAAACTTTGACACCTGAACAGCAAGCGGTGTGGGATGCGAAGGCGAAAGTTCGGGTACTGCTGAATTTGTGGGATTTGAGCGGCGGCAAGATGAAGGTGAAAAAGGGGGATTTGACTAAGCGAATTGTGCGGACTAATGAGACGAGTCAGAGATATCTGGAAGTTCTCGCCGAGTTGCAGGCGACTGGGGCGATCGAGTATTCGCTGGTAAATCGGGTGACGCTGGTGGAATTGACGGCGAAGGGGAAAGAAGTTTTAGCGGAAGGCTTGAAAAGTAAGGATTCTCTGTTTGAGTTTGACGGTTCTCAAATTGGTACTCGGCTGGGAAATTCTTTGTTGAAGTGGATTCGGCATCAAGATGGTGCGGCGAGTGTTGGGGTTGAGAAGGGGAAGGCGGATGCAGGGGCGATCGCATCCTATGAAGATTTTAAGGCTGTGGCGCTGGATGTGTATGACAGCTTGAACCGGGATTATAATTTAGACGATTTAGTGCCGATTTATCGGATGCGGCGGGCGATCGGGGAAAGGGTAGGGCGATCGGAGTTTAATGAGTGGCTGTTGGAAATGCAAGCTAATGATATTTTCCAGCTTATAGGTGGCAGTGTAGAAGACAGCGCCCCCGACAAAATCGAAGATTCTATCACCACAAAAGTGAACGGTTTGCGCTGCTATGTCAAGCGTTTAACCTAATTAAATTGAGTTAGTAGTGGATTCGCTCCTTTATCTTCACACGCACAAAAAACAATGAATGACTTTCACTCCTCAATCCCCGACCTCAATAAAGCTATTGCAAGTCAAAACCCTTTTGACAGATCGTTAATAGTCAGGAGCAATGATATTTGGAAGCAAAGTTTTCCTGACGTTCCTTCTATCAATGCTCATGCCTCTGATGCTATCTTTCAGGCGATCGAGCAAATCCGCGCCGGGTATCGTACAGTTAGTGGCATCACGATCAAAGCTGAAAAAGGTCTAGGAAAAAGCCACCTAATCAGTCGGATTCGCAGCCGCCTTCTAGATGAAGGTGGTTCTTTCTTTGTTTATATGAGCGACGTAGACTATGGAAACTTAAACCGAGTCCACGCTAACTTTCTCAACACTTTGTCTTTAAGCCTGAAACAGATTGGTAACGAAGGCGTAATGCAGTGGCAAGAATTAGCAACTGCTTTGATCAATGAGGCATCAGGAAAAAATTACCGACCTCAAAATTTAGTCAAGCAATTTTCGGGGGCATTAGCTAAAAATCCTCAGTTAGTTGAGGCCTTAACTGCCAAAATACTTCAACTGAAGTCAAACATCGAAAATCCTTATTTAATACAGGCTATTCTGTGGACACTTTCTTCAGATAAAGTGAGCTTTGCAACCAACTGGCTGTCTGGAAAAGCCTTGGCACAGGCACAAGCTGATGCAATGGGGTTACCAAATTCTACGGAAGAGGATAAAGAAGGCGAAGCATTTCAGACTGTCTGCCAAATTTTAGACTTAATCGGTGATTACAGAACTCTAGTAATTGGCTTTGATGAGTTAGAGAGTGTAGATCGGAATGAAGCTGGTTTCAACAGGGCGCAGGTCGTCGCGCTCTTAGTAAAAGACCTGTACGGTAAAATTAAACGAGGTGTCTTAATGACAGCTATGTTTGATGAAACTTGGCAATTTCAAATTAGAGCATTACCCCAGGCCGAGTCAGTCACAGCTAGAATGGGTGAAAAGATTTTTGATTTACAGTATCTGAATGCTGATGATGTAGTGACTCTAGTTTCTCAATGGCTCAAAGAATTTTATGACAGTAAAGGTTTAACTCCACCTTATCCCGTTTATCCTTTTAATGAAGGTGAATTGAGAGAACTGGGGAAAGAAAAATTAATTGTCAGAAAGGTTTTAGAGGAGTGTGCTAAGAATTGGAAAGTACCTGACGATCCTACTCCACCGCCAACAGCAGCAGATCCACTCCATCAAGTTGAACTTGCTTTTAACAACGAACTGAATGCTCTTGAGGAAACAATCGAGAAATATTTTGACGATAGCAATATTTTAGCCGAGGCTCTATATTTAGCCTTCCTTGCAGTCAAAGGAGAGACTGTGGAACGAATGCAAGTTGAGGAGATTGAAAAGGTACAAACTAAAGCTGTAGACAAAGGTTATCTCCACTTTAGAATTCGAGGCAAAGAAAATGGCAAGTCTGTCAAGATAGTAGTAGCAGTTGTTCAAGAATCTGGGGCAAAGTTTGTCAGTGCCGCCTTAAAGCGATTAATTGAGTATCAAAAGTTTGATATGACTCGCGGTTGTTTAGTTCGTTCTAAAGATGTTAAACCGAAGACAGTAGGAAAACAGTGTTTGGATCGACTTCTTTCTCAAGAACTAGGTGGAGAATTTGTCAAGCTTACAAGTGAAGATATCAAGCCTCTATTAGCCATTTATTTGGTCAACAAGGCTCGCACAGATTACGATGTAACAGAAGACCAAATACTGGAGTTTATTGTTCACAAAAAGCTCGCAGTTGAAAATTATATAATTTGTGAAATTCTTAGCGACCCGTCGGGTCAGATTCCTGATGGGTTGGTTGATGAAAATGAGATCGCTGAAAGTACGTTCATACCTGATACAACGGAAATTAACAACCTCGACGAAGCACTTGATAAGTTATTAGGTCAATAAGTGGATGAGTTATTCTGTTTTTGTTGATACGGCTTTGCAGTTACCTGCGCCAGATGTGGAAGCCTTAATCGAAGGGCGAGCGATCGCAGCCATGCCTCGAATGTTCATCGAGCCTGGTAGGTCATTTGCCCTATATCCAGCCAATATCTCGATTAATTTGCTGCCCCACGAGCAATACTACCGATCGAGTTTTTTACCAATTGCTAAAACCTCATTTTCTCAGTTAACTTCTGAGACGATTTTGATAAAAGCTTGGGCTAAATGCGAATGGTGCGAAATACGAAACGATCCAGAATCATTAGAGGCTTTGTCGCAGTTAACAGTCTGGACAACAGAGGCATTACAGCAAACTCTCCTGCAACGACGTTATATTTTTCTAACTCATCTTCGCGTCTATCTGCTACCTCAGCCGCTGGAAATGCCAGTGCATCCCAGCGGCAATTTTGTATCTTTGCCAAAGTCTCTAACTGTTACTGATGCAACGCCTGTGGTGAGCGAGTCTATCTTTGCCAAACGCCGTCAAAAGCTGGAAAAACTAGAGCCTCCTGAACATCCAGAATTGGAAGAGTTGCAAAGTGCATTAGTGCATTTATCCACCACCAACCCAAAAGCCAAACAACTGGATGAAGAAATCAAAATATTTCTAGGTTGGAGTAGCGATCAGCCTGTAAAACCAATCAAACCGGATTTATCTTGGATAAATACCATAGCAGCTTTGGGAAATCGCACCAAAGAACTAGATACAAACAAAAGCAACTATCAAGCAGGAACAGACTTTGAAATTGTAGTGCGCGATAGCCTTGAGTTTTTGGGATTTACCATAGATTATGCTCACAAAGGTGGTGCTGGCGGCTTAGATTTATTATGCTCAAAACCTTACCCCTTAGTTGGCGAGTGCAAAGCCGGTAAAAAAATCCCTAACGATACAGCAGTTCAATTGCTGAATTTAGGAACGCTACGGCTCAAAGATAAAGAAATGCTCGCAAAAGCAACTAAGTTGATTATTGGCCCTGGCGTTCCAACTACTCAACTTATGGATGCAGCAAAAATACACGGTATGGCAATTATGAACCCTGAGACGCTGGAAAAATTGGTTAAACTGCAAAGCAAGTATCCTAACTCGGTGGACTTATTTAAACTTAAAGAATACTTAAAACCGGGACAATCTGATGGTGAAGTTGCTAAATATATTGAGCAAGTTGAACAAGAAATTAAAGTGCGATCGCACGTTCTTTCTATTCTGAAAAAGTATTTAGAAACTACAGGTTCTGAAAGAGCCAGTGTTGATGCTCTGATCGGTGCGTATTCAATGTCTAACCCACCCAAGAAGCTGTCCCGCGAAGAGTTGCACGAAATGTTAGTAGAACTTTCTTCTCCGCTGACAGGTTATGCAGGGCGAATTAAAGGAGAGAATTTAGGGCGCGATCGCTTTTATTTCCTGCGCGACTTGTCCCTAGATGATTGAGATACGTCAAGGGCGATCCCCTGCGGGATAGCTTCACGTACTTCATCCCATTTCCTACACAGCATCAGGATCTACGCCCAATTCCCGCAACCTCGCCGCCAATCTTTCAGCTTTCTGCAATTGAGCTTGTTCTGCCTTAATTAACCCTTCCACCAATGGCGGATCTAAAATTTCATTGACTGATAACCTCAGATTGGGAAATATTACAGATTCCATTTCATCACCCGGCAAGAAATCTGTATACGTGTAACCATCTTCACCTTCAATCAATGCAAAAAGCCGGATTTTTTGCTTACCAACTTTAGGGTCAACAATGCAATATTCCGGCACATTCGCTAATTCGTACTCTCCGCGTTTAATCACGTAATCTTCGCGGCGATTTTCGCTGACGACTTCTACCACTAACAGCGGCTTTTCATCAAATTCGAGGATACCTGCACCTGGTCTAGCAGCAGCTTGTTCCAAAAGACTTTTAGTGCAGACAACTACATCGGGAATCCGAGATTTATCTTCATCTGTTCTCACTCCCAGACCTGTTTTTACTACTAAGTCGAGATTGTGTTCAGCTAGGTAACGCTGCAATTGGTAAACTAAATATTCGCAAATTTTGATGTGTAAAACTGTGGCTGTTGGCATCGGGATCAATTTGCCTTTGTACAGTTCATATTTTACATCGGATTCTCCTTGATAAACTCGGTATTCTTCAAAAGTTAATGTGGGCGAAGTATCGAGCTGTTTTTGTTCGACTGCTGGCACAACAGATTGAGACATATATTTTTACCTATCTCGATAGTTTTCTATTATAATGAATTTTGATTTTAACAGTATAGGCTTCGGTTCGGCAAAGATCGCCCTTCTTGACTCCACGACTTGCCGATCGATGATTGAGATACGTTAAGGGCGATTCCCTTCGGGATATCTTCGCTTCACGTACTTCATTCAAGTTCCTACACAGCATCAGGATCTATGCCCAATTCCCGCAATCTCGCCGCCAATCTTTCAGCTTTCTGCAATTGAGCTTGTTCTGCCTTAATTAACCCTTCCACCAATGGCGGATCTAAAATTTCATTGACTGATAATCTCAGATTGGGAAATACTACAGATTCCATTTCCTCACCCGGCAAGTAATTTACCTCTGTATAAATGTCATCACCTTCGAGAAATGCCATAACTCGCACCCGCTGCCTGGTTTCTGCTGGGTCAACAATCACATATTCCGGTACATTAGCTTGTTCGTACTCTCCTCGTTTAGTTATATAGTCTGCCCGCCGATCTTGGCTAACTACTTCTATTACTAATAACGGCGTTTCATCAAAGTCAAGGATGCCGGAACCGCGTCTTGCAAGAGCTTGTTGCCACAAACTTTCTGTGCAAACAACTACGTCGGGAATGCGAGATGTCGCCTCTTCGGTTCTCACTCCTACAGAAGTTTTTACCACTAAATCTAGATTGTGTTCAGCTAGGTAACGCTGCAATTTGTAAACCAAAAATTCGCTGATGCTTGTATGTAATGCGCTAGCCGTTGCCATCGGTATTAATTTGCCTTTGTACAATTCATATTTTACATCGTCATTGCTTTGATAAACTCTGTACTCTTCAAAAGTCAAGGTCGGCGAAGTATCGAGCTGTTTTTGTTCGACTGCTGGCACAATAGATTGAGACATATATTTTTACCTATCTCGATAGTTTGCTATTATACTAAATTTTAATTTTAACACTCAAGGCATTGAGTAGGAAAAGATCGATCGCCCTTATTGAATCTTCAATAAGCGCACCCCGCAATAGTTTTAAGATTTTTCAAAATACAAATTAAATATTTGGTTCAGTTCACCATTTCGGCGATCGCTGTAATAAGGCTGTAGCTGCCTCGCTGTCGAGAGGTTTAGAGAAAAAGTACCCCTGACCGTACTCGCAGCCGATCGCCCGCATTTGAGCCAATTGGACGGCGGTTTCGACCCCTTCTGCCACTACCTCCATCCCCAAACTGCGGGCCAGCATGACGATCGCCCGCACGATTTCCAAATTTTCGCCCGTTTCTCCGATGCGGCTGACAAAAGAGCGATCGACCTTCAAAATATTAATCGGGAACTTGTGCAAATAACTCAAAGACGAATAACCAGTGCCGAAATCATCAATGCACAGATCGATCCCCAACTCTCTCAACTGCGAAAGCATCGCCGCCGCCGCTTCCCCATCTTCCATCACCACACTCTCAGTAATCTCCAACTTCAAACAGCGAGTATCAACACCCGTTTCCTGCAAAACTTGCTTAATTTGCTCGATCGACTCCGGTTGTGCAAACTGCCTCGCGGAAAGATTTACTGCGACTGTCAGAGGCGAATTTCCCACAGATAAATTCAAACTCTGCCACTTAATAATTTGGCGGCAGCTTTCGTTCAAAACCCACAAACCCAAAGGCGTAATTAACCCTGTTTCCTCCGCCATCGCAATAAATTCCATCGGAGAAACTAAACCCCGTTCCGGGTGCAGCCAGCGCACCAATGCCTCAAATCCGATAACTGAGCCGCTTTTTAAACAAACTATCGGCTGATAATAAACAGTAAAAGGACATTCCAATTTAAAAGGAGCAAATTGCGACTTCGGATGCTCCAACTTGGGTTCGATTTCGCCCATCGGCGAGTTTTCTGCCGCCGTCCCACATCCAAAATCCAGTATCGAATAGTTCAAATTGAGTTCTTCAACCGACTCCCGCAAATCGTGTTCCAAGTGCATTAAAGCCACAGCCCGAGTGTGCATCGCACTGGTAAATACTTCGTAGCGAGCTTTACCGAGAGCTTTTGCCCGGTACATCGCAATATCAGCATCGCGCAAAATATCTCCCGGCCACTGATATTTGTCGGTACTTAAAGCAATGCCGATGCTAGCAGTAATTAAAACTTTATTACCTTCCAAATAAAGCGGTCGTTCGATGGTTTTGAGAATTTCCTTTGCCTGGGCGATCGCCTCATCAACACCGTGAATTTCCTCCAGCAAAATCACAAACTCATCTCCCCCCAGACGCGCCACCGTATCGCCGGGCCGCAAACAAGTCAAGAGACGGCGAGCCACAGTCACCAAAAGCCGATCGCCCGTGCGGTGTCCCTGGCTGTCATTAATCACCTTAAACCTGTCCAAATCCAGAAACAGCACCGCAAACTGATAGCTGGGATGCCGTTGCGCGCGGGCAAAAGCTTGTCCCAACCTGTCAGTGAACAAAGCGCGGTTCGGCAACTCCGTCAGCGCGTCGTGCAAAGCATCGTGCAACAATTGGTCTTCAGCCACCTTGCGCTCAGTCACGTCGTGACAGTTGACAACAATTCCCCGCACCGAAGGTTCTTCGAGCAAATTCGTCGCCACCGCTTCCAACACGCACCAGGAACCGTCCTTGTGCTGCACTCGGTACTCTGCCAATCCCAGCCCCACTCTTGGCATTTGGATGATACCTTGGAACACTTGATCCACCATCGGCAATTCGTCGGGGTGAATCAACTCAAATACAGATTTGCCGAGCACTTCCGCCGTCGGATAGCCCAAGATCCGCTCTTGGGAAGGAGAGACATACCGGCAAAAGCCTTTCTCGTCGAGAATTACAATAATGTCTCTAGCATTTTCAATCAGCGATCGAAAGCGCTTCTCCCTTTGCCGCAGTTCTTGTTCCGTGCGCTTGCGATCGGTAATGTCGGTATTCATGTAAATCAGACCGATAATTTTCCCTGTTCGGTCTTTAATAGCATCTGCCCGCAGCAGCACTTGCAAAATTTTGCCGCTTTTAGTGCGGTTAGTAACTTCACCCGACCAAGAATAACCCTGGGCGACGGTATCGAGTACCTCGCTTGCGACTGCGGAGTCAGCAAAAACTGTCGCTATACCTCCAGCGAGTTTAAATTCCTGTGCGGTTTCCCATTCAAATAGCTGAGAAAACGCTTGATTTTGATAGATGTGAGTGCCGAAAGCATCGCTGATGCCGATCGCGTCGCTCGAACTTTCCAGCGCCTTGCGAGTCAGCACCAGAGCTTCTTCTGCCCGCTTGCGCTCGGTAATGTCAATCCCCACCAGACAAGCTGCTTTACCGCGATCGTACTTTTGAGCCACAATCAAATAGTGTCCCGCCGACTGTCCCCCGTCGGTTTTCACCTTAGCGCTGAGTTCTTTAACCGCTTCCGTAGCGTCGCCGGCAAAAAACTCCGCGACAAAAGAGTGAAAATCCGAGCCAGCGCCCAGAAAACCGATATCTTGACCGATAAAAGCCGACGGCGGCAAATTGTGCAGTTTGGCTAGGTGCTGGTTAACCCCCAAATAGCGCAAATCCGAACTCACCCAAGATACTGTTCCCGGAACTGCTTCCAAAATCGTTTGCAGTTGGTCGTTAGCTTGCTGCAATGCTTCCTGCACTCCTATGCGTTCGGATAAGTCGAACTGAACTCCGACGAAGTGAGTCAAATTACCGCTGTCGTCTCGCACGGGAGACAGCGACAATTTGTTCCAAAAAGCAGTGCCGTCTTTGCGGTAATTTTTGATTGTCACCTGCAGTTCTCGACCTTGGCGCAAGGCCTCGCGAATGTTAGCTACAGTAGTTCGATCGGTATCGGGGCCTTGCAAAAATCGGCAGTTGCGCCCCAAGATTTCACTGGCGCAGTAACCTGTCATCCGTTCAAAGGCCGGATTGCAATAAATTATGGGAAAGTCGGGTGCATTGGCGTCAGCAATCACAATGCCGCTGCTAGTAGCTGCCAAGGCTCGATCGCGCAGCCACACTGCGTCTGACGCAGTATGGCGATCGTCTGCCCCCCCCACTTCACCTAAATTAGAAATTGACTGGTTCTCCCGATCTCCCATCAGCCGAACTTTCAAGCAAACCTTTACAATTTCCGAGTTGTTTCTTACTCTAACGTTTTTCAGGACTCGCGCAACCTAAATTGTATCTCGGCATTTAAGTAAGCTGGATTTCACGTTAGTTGTTACTTCTATTTTCTACGCTTGCTGTGCGGCATTAAAAACAACCACATCTTGACTTCCGCAGTGAAAAACCCTCAATTCTTATCCCCCTCAGACTCTCTCCCCCTCTCCCCTTCTCCCCGCGCCCTGGCAATCTCGATCCGCAGCAGCTTATTTAGCAGGAGTTGCTGCTTGAGAACTCGGCGGCGCAATATTAATTAACGGCAAAGTTCCGCCTCCTCCCATTACTGTGGGAAACTGGCCGTTCCATTTTTCAATTGCTTGCTGCTGCAAAATTTCGGGAGTTAATGTTTGGCGCTGCAAGCGTTGAGCTTCGGCTTGACCTTTAGCCCGTTTTATTTCAGCTTGAGCGTCTTGGGTTGCTTTTTGAACTGCAAATTCTGCTTGTTTGGCTTCTTGTTCTGCTATCTGTTTGGCTTCTATGGCTTTGCTAAATTCTGGAGAAAAGCCAAAATTTATCAAGGAAACATCTCTGACGACGACGCCGTAAGGTTGCAAACGCTTTTTGAGGCTGTTGTCGATTTCTGTTTTGAGTTCCGTGCGCTTAGTGATAATTTCTTCGGCGGTTTTTTTAGAAGTTGCTGCTTTGAGAACTTCAGAAATTGCCGGACTCAGGATGCTGGTAACAATTTGTTCTTCGTCTCCTATCTGTTGAAAAACTTGATTGACTTGGGTGGGGTCAACATTCCAGTTGACTGCCAAATCTGTAGTAATGCTTTGCAAATCTTTGGATGCTGCATCTGCTTTCAAATCGGTTTTTTGTACCCGCACGCTCAGAGTTTTTACAGAGGTGACGATCGGTAAAATCGGGTGGATGCCTTCATCTAAGATCGCGTCTTGAACTTTGCCGAAGCGCATCATGACGCCGCGTTCCCCTGCGCCGACGATGGCAAAAGGTCTTAAAATTAAGGAGGCGATGATTAAGACGATGCCGCCGATGATGTAGAGAGCTAGGTTGTACCGAACACTTTGCAGGTTTTTCATATGTTAATTCAGCTAGGTTGTTTTACTGGATGTTAGTTTTCTATTCGCTCTTATCTAAAATTATAACTTCATGTTAATGGTGCAACAAGTCATAAATTTATTTATTTTTATTCATAAAAGTCATATATGTTTGATAGTTTGAGATTCTCTTAAATTAAAAAAAAAATAGATTGCCGCTGCATTGATGCTCTGATACGAACAATGGCACTTGTACCTGGCTGCGTTCATTAATGAATAAATGTTTCAATCATCTTGACAGTGAGGACGATTTTAGATAAAGAAAAAGTAAATAAATAGCTCGAACGCTCTCCGACAAGCGATAAAATGTCATCAGAGAGAGAAAGCTTTCTAGAGAGCGAAAATATCGGAATTGAACAGCTAATGTGTGGGTGAATTTGAATGGTAAATGGGAGGTGCGTGCCGGTAAAACCTTTAGGGGTTGGTGCAAGTACAAGCAAAAGATAGAATTTCAGTCTACGATGTACAGACTTGATATGTAGAATTGGCCGGCAGCCACCTCGCTCAACCCTTCACAGTAGAAAAAAAACTCGTTGCCCAAGTAGGGAATTTATAGCGACAAACGATAAAAATCCGAGTTTTAAAATAGCCGAAAATAAGTTAAACTTAGATGAGAACGGTTGAATAAAGATGTCTAATGTTGCAGCGACACCCTTGGCCGCAGACAATTGAAGAGGCGATCGCCATTCAAGAACAGCTTCGGTCAGAGGTAATTACCGAAAATCAACTGGAGACAGTTCGGTACGTCGCAGGCGTAGATGTCGGCTACGACAGTGCACACGGCCTATCGCGGGCCGCTGTCACAATTCTGAGCTTTCCCGACTTGCAGTTGCAGCAGCAAGCTGTCGTTCGCAGTCCTACAACTTTTCCTTACATTCCGGGTTTCCTGTCTTTTCGAGAAGTGCCGGCAGTCCTCGATGTTTTAGAAAATATCAGTTTGAGGCCAGACTTGATATTGTGCGACGGTCAAGGACTTGCTCATCCCCGCAGGTTCGGTCTGGCTTGCCATTTGGGGGTTTTGACAGGAATTGCCACGATCGGAGTTGCCAAAACTCGATTTATTGGAGAACATTCAGAAGTCGGGCTCGACCGGGGCAGTTGGCAACCCTTGCTGCAGGAGGGATCAACGGTAGGGGCAGCGCTGAGGACTCAAACAGGGGTAAAACCGATTTATGTTTCGATCGGTCATAAGGTAAACTTGATAAGTGCGATCGAGTACGTCCTGCGCTGCGCCCCGAGATATCGATTACCAGAAACAACTAGATCGGCAGACAAACTAACATAGGAATAACTCGCAAGCGCCGAAGGCTTCAAAAAAAAAAGCAAAAAGACCAAAAAAGCATCCCTCTTTGGACTTTTAATTTTTGAGGTGTCGCCCTTAAGTCGAAAAATCCTCTGAGTCTACCGCCAATCAGCTTTGGGTTCCATCCTTCCAGCGAACTAAAGAATGACTATACCTGAGAAAGAGGTATAAAAGTAGGGGGATTTCTAGAATGATTGAAAGACAGTAACCTGCTTAAACATTGGCGGCTATAAAAATAGTGCCCGGGCGTGAACTATTTTTAGTTCACATTTGTAAACTATGAAATAGTCATCCTGCGAGTGAAACCAAAAGCTTACATTCGTCAGATGAGGTTTCATAATTTACCGTCGGATATCTCTCCACGCTCGTGGGAGTACCCACGACAGTGGGAGGCGAAGGCGCGATCGAGCTAAAAAATCAGAAAAAACACAAGGAGACAGTCATGGCTGAGAAAAGCAAACGCGGATTCGCTTCTATGGATGCAGAAAAACAGCGCGCAATTGCTAGCAAAGGCGGAAAAGCTGCACACGAGAAAGGAACTGCACACGAATTCACCCCTGAAGAAGCCAGAGAAGCTGGTCAGAAAGGTGGCGAAGCTGTCAGCAGAAATCGCGAACACATGGCTCAAATTGGTCGCGAAGGCGGTCGGAAAAGCCGCAAAAGTGAATAAGTCTCTCAAAGCTTGCCATGCAATCAAAGATTGGACAGTTGCAGTGTAAGCTCGAGCATTAGGACACTGAGCCTTTGAGGAGGTTGGGCGATCGAATTCTCAGACGTAGTTCGATCGGCTAACCTCCAACAACTGCCCGTAGTGCACCAAAGCTTCGCAAATCTGAAAACCCCACAACAATTAGTTTTTAGCAATAGCTGCTCAATCTTTAACGGCAAATCTTTCACAAAGCTGCACAGGGGTCAATAGTTTTGCGGGAAAGAAAACCTGGCAAGCGCGAGTCCGTCTCTCAAAAAAAGCGAATACGATCCCTAAAAGCCTCGAAGTCGAGGTTTTTTTGTTTAACTCCACATAATATTGTCAGAACTTCGATCGAGTCTGCGTCAATAATTCTAATGAAGTTTTTTTGTCAGGAAGTCCGTCCTCAAAATAAATCAGCTAACATTTTTCTATATTTTTCAGCAAACTATACAATCATGACAAACCAGCTCACTTTAGTATGGACAGAAGCTGGGGTGCGTCAAACTCACACGATTAAAAACGGACAGCCGAGCAAAAATCCGGGAACTGTGAGGATCGGGCGCGATCCGGCGAAGTGCGATATAGTATTGTCGCATCCCAGCGTATCCGGTCTGCACGTTGAAATATTTTTTAATCAGGAATTGCAGGAGTATGTAGTGCGGAATTTGCGCGAAAGCAATCCGCCGCTGGTAGACGGAAAAATTCTCGCCCGAGGCGAAGCAAAATTGACATCCGGAAGCCACATTCATTTAGGCCAAGTGCAAATCGATGTGGTGAATGTGACGGAGGTGGCGGTAACTGCCCCGCAGACAGTTTTGCTATTCGGGCCTCCCGCACCGGGTAACTCTGGGCCGACCGGGCCTTCAAAATATGGTTTGCAGTGTCCTAAGTGCAGCCGAATTTCGCCTTACGCGCATTTGAGTGCGGGGTGTCCGTGGTGCGGTACTTCTTTGGCTGCGGCGGTAAGTGTGATGCTGTCTCCGTGAAAGGTTGGACAACGGGTTTACACACTATTTGGGAGGATTGTTGGACATCTCCAATAATTCGTGGGGTAGGCATTCTGCCTGTCCTCGATATCAACTCCGGTTGCATCGGAATTAATATTACCCGCAGTCAGGACACGGCGCCGTGCCGTTTCTGTACAATCGATCGGGGTAGGGAGACGGCACGGCGCCGTATCCTAAGTATCATTCCGATGCTACCGGAAACTATATTACAGGCTTTTTTGGAGATATCTATGGGTGGAAGATGAGCGAAAAAGTTAACACAAATGTCAAACAAAGCAGTAGGAGTGGTTTACCACCAATTACACCATTTCTTGACAGAAGCGACCATGGATAATAACAACTTATTCAAGGGCGTAATTGGGTGGAAGTGTTCGATCGTGAGGCTCTCATGCTGGCTAGGGCTAAAAGAATATCAACATTCCTGGATGTACGAGACCAAAAAAACCCGGTCTTTCGTTTTCGCGATCGAGCGTATACGACCAAATTACGTGCAGAGGCCGGGTTTTTGCGTCCTGGACTGTTGATATTAGTTTTCTACGTCTAGATTTTAATTTTTTGGCAACAGTTAACTAAAGGATTGAGACGGCATTGGATATTGAAACCTTTAAACAGTTTGCGAGGCATTGTTAGCCTTTAGAACAGCCATATCTTATCGATTTGTCCGTTGGCTGCAACATAATAGTGGCGTATTTGCCTTACACATAGAAGGTTCGGCTTTTGTTTGGGCTTGAAATTTGTTTAAGTCCCGTTAACAGTAAAATTTGGATGACTTAGCTAAGAGAACTATTAGACCTCTCCCAAAAATAAATAGACGGGCAATCGCACATATATTATAATGGCATTTTACCTAAAAAAAATGAATCAACTCCTGGAACACATAGAAAAACATCCCTCAGAAACCCAAAGACTGTTAGGCTTAAGTTACGACCAACTAATAGGACTAATTACTCACGCATTGAGCGCGCTCGATCGGCATCAAAAAGCTGTCGCAAGTCAGAAAACCCACATTATCAAACCAGTCGGAGGTCTCCCTCCCAAACTGGCGGTTGCAGAGCAAATCCTTCTCACATTAGTATCCTGGCATCATCTGCCCAGTTTTCAAATGTTGGGAATCCAATTTGGGGTGAGTGAATCGGCAGCCAATTATATATTTCATAGGTGGATAAAAATTTTGAGGGACTTGCTACCTGCTTCTTTATTAGAGCAGCTAAAAAAAGCTCAATTGAACGGGAGTGGGTTCAAGAAATTAGTCCGGGTTTGAGTTAGTAGTAGATAGCTACGAGCAGCCAATACCAAGACCGAAATCCAATGAAAAACACAAAAAGTGCTATTCGGGCCAGAAAAGACATACTTTAAAAAACCAAGTATTTGTGATGCCATCTGGCAGTGAAATAGTTAATGTAGTTGTGGGAAAAACAGGAGCAACGGCAGACATAACAATCTGGCGCGCTTGAGAATTAGAATTAAGTCTCTGGCAAACTTTTCAAGGGGACAAAGCCTATGCACTCGACCAAGAATTGATACCCCTCACAAAAAAAATCCTGGAGCGGATCTGACTACCGCTCAACAGAAAGATAATCAGTCAAAAGCCAAAACAATAATCTTGGTAGAACATCTAATTAGACTGATTAAAATTTTCCGAGTAGCAGCAGAAAGGTTTTGCTTAAAAGCCGCAAATTACTCGTTGTGTAATTCGAGTGGTATGCGGGTTAGTTCGTTGGCGGATCGGAGCAATAATTATATGCGAACGCCAGCCAATTTGAGTCAAAAAAATCAAGAAAAAATCTCACAATAAAACTGGACAGTTTTTATTAAGAAAGTCGAAAACCCTTAGCGAGGAGAAGGTTTGGGACTTTTTGGAGAGGTATAATATAAATGAGTTTATTGGCGATGTCAACTATAAAAGGTAGTAAATCGAATCTCAAATTAAAATTTTTCCAATTCTCGGAAACCGATTTTTTAACTGGATTGACTGTGACAATTAAAGAAAAAATCACACATACAACCGTACTGAGAACCGTCCCGTTAGCACAATCACTGGGTTTTTTTCAGCAATGGATTAGTAACGGGCGAGCGCAATCTCAAGCTTCTGGTATAGCCTATTCTCAAAAAAAAATACTTGACTGGCGCAGTCAAAGCCAGACAACCCTTGCGTAGAACTTGCGGTGATTTGTCAGCTAGGGCGACCCGCGATCGCGCACAGCAGTCCCCGTCCAATTCTGCTCTAACATCTCAACTAAAACAAGCACATAACTATTTTTTTTTTAATATAAGTTAGTAAAAATTTATATTAAGTGTTAATCGAATTTTCTAAAAGCGGGTAAGTTAGAACAGATAAGTAAATTAGCGAATAATGAAAGCGATCCCCAATATGTCGAATTTGTCAGCCATAAAAACACGCCAATCTAGTAATATCGCCACTAAAAACAAGTTATGTTTTAACGCCGAAAGCTCTAAGGCAGCGATCGAATCAAAAAAAAATCTAGTGGTTGTTGACTCCCGAGTACAAAACTACGAGCAATTGATCGGTGGTCTCAAAGCTGGAACCGAAGTATTTGTACTCAATTCAACCCAAGATGCGATCGAACAAATCACCGAAATTTTGGGTCAGCGCAACATCAAGAGCCTGCACGTAGTATCTCACGGCCGAGAAGCAGCAGTAGAAATTGGATCGACAGAACTGAATATTGATAACCTAGAAACCTACAGCAGCCATTTGCAGCAGTGGCGAAAAGCCCTTAGCGAGGAAGGCAACATTCTGCTTTACGGCTGTAACGTAGCCGCCGGCGAATCCGGCATTAAATTCATACAAAAACTGAGCGAATTAACGGGAGCAAATATTGCCGCTTCCAACAACCTAACAGGCAGTGCAGCGCTAGGTGGCGACTGGGAATTAGAAATTGCCACACGACGAATCAATACCGAACTAGCCTTTAAAAAAGAAGTCCTAGAAGCCTACACATCTGTCCTGGCAACTTTAGTGAGCGAAACCTTTCAAGGTTCAACAGCACTAGGGCCTTGGATTTATGGAACTAGCGGCACTTCAGAGACTCCTGGCTTAACTGCAGGCACTGGTCCCGGCATTATTCCCGGTGTAGTGGGAGGGCCAGTCGATCCACCAGGCAGCGGTGCTTTGAGATTAACATCAGCCAATGTCAACCAATCAGCTTTTGTCATCTACAACAGCCCCATCTCTTCCACTGACGGGCTAAAAGTTACCTTTGATTTATTTGCCTATAATGGCAGTACTGGTGCCGATGGCGTTAGTTTTTTCCTAATTGACGGAACAACTACGCCAACAGCAGCGGGAGGATTCGGTGGCTCTCTCGGCTATGCTCCCAACGACACTTCGAGTACACCCGGGATTGCAGGAGGTTATTTAGGTGTCGGATTAGACGAATTTGGCAATTTTTCCACTTCCAATGAAGGGCGTGAGGGCGGCACCGGGCAGCTAGCTGATTCAATAGCAATTAGAGGCAGCGCAGCCACAACGTATAGCTTTTTAACTAACGCTACCGTTCCCAGCGGTATAGATAATGTTGCGGCAACCACTCGCACCGCTGCTAATGTAAAAAAAACAGTCCAAATTACATTACTGCCAGGTTCAAACAGTCTTTCAGTTGCCCTAGACGATAACGGCAACGGCGTATTTGATACGAACGAAACTTTGATCGAGATCGCCGATCTAGTCGCGGTAAACGGAACAATACCACCTACTTTCAAATTTGGTTTTGCTAGTTCGACAGGCTCGTTTACAAACTTTCACGAGATTGCTAATCTCGCTGTCGAAACTATTAACACTCCTGCACTTTCAGCCGACATTTCCGTTGCTAAAACAGGCCCGGTGTTCGCCACTCCCGGCAGCACCCTTACCTATACAATTACTTCCACTAATAACGGAACCAGTAGCGCCACAGACGTTCTGATTCAAGATCAACTGCCGGCAAACTTAACTTTCTTCAGCGCTGACAACGGTGGCGTATACGACCCTACAAGGGGGACTGTCACCTGGCCGACAATTCCGACTCTAGCTAATACTGCTAGCGCTATCCGCAGCATAACCGCAACTGTCCCTGCAGCGACACCGATCGGCACAACCATAACCAACACCGCCTTTAGCAACTCCAGCACTTTCGATCCCAACCCAGCTAACAACAACGGTTCCCTCTCAATATCTCAAGCCCCAACTACAATTGTTGCTACTACAGCAGACCTAGTGACCACGAAAACCGGGTCTACTTCAGCAGCAGCCGGCTCAATAGTTAGTTACACAATTTCCACTGTCAACAACGGGCCGAGCACAGCAACTAACGTCACAGTCAGCGACACCATCGTTCCCGGCTTAACAGGAGTGACCGTATCCGACGGCGGCACCTACAATTCCGCTACAGGTATAGTCACCTTCCCGGCTGTCAGCCTAACCAACACAGCCAGCGTCACCAACACAGTCAGCTTCATCGCACCCGCATCCGGCCCCAGCGTCAGCAACACTGCCAGCAGCAGTTCAGATACCCCAGACCCCACCCCGGGCAACAACAGCGCTGCAGTAACCACAACTGTGACACCTAGTGCCGACCTAGTGACCACGAAAACCGGGTCTACTTCAGCAGCAGCCGGCTCAATAGTTAGTTACACAATTTCCACTGTCAACAACGGGCCGAGCACAGCAACTAACGTCACAGTCAGCGACACCATCGTTCCCGGCTTAACAGGAGTGACCGTATCCGACGGCGGCACCTACAATTCCGCTACAGGTATAGTCACCTTCCCGGCTGTCAGCCTAACCAACACAGCCAGCGTCACCAACACAGTCAGCTTCATCGCACCCGCATCCGGCCCCAGCGTCAGCAACACCGCCAGCAGCAGTTCAGCTACCCCAGACCCCACCCCGGGCAACAATAACGGCACGGATCCGCTTGCCACAGCCACGACAACTCTAACTCCCACACCAACTCCCAACCAACCGCCATTAGCCAACAATGCCAACTCCAGCCTCGGGCCCAACAGCAGCCAGTTAATCACGGGATTGGGA
>NZ_JAUBSX010000111.1:0-17760 GCF_036704885.1 Microcoleus sp. F4-D5
CCCTCTTCACTCCGAAAATGGAGCGATCGCACGCACTGAGAATAGAGCGAGCGCGCGCAAACTTGACATGCTCCCGTGCAAAAAAACAATCATCTCCGATCGGTAGGGGCGAGTTTTACCAACAATTTCCCCGTAAAACCAATCATCTCCTAAACCCGCCCCACCCAACGATAAATCCCTTAAACAAGTACAGACAATTGTATTTTTGTCAACTAAACTAGATTTAATCGCTTCTAGGGCAAGAGAACATGAGCGGACAAAACATCGGGGATTTGTCAGGAGAAATATTAGCAGATCGCTACAAGTGCGATCGGCGACTCGGCAAGCAAGCAGGACGGCAAACTTTACTCGCCCGCGACTTAAAAACGCAACAGCAAGTAGTAGTCAAACTCCTCTCATTCAGCAGCGACTTTAACTGGGAAGACTTAAAACTGTTCCAGCGAGAAGTCGAAACCTTAAAATCCCTATCCCATCCGGCAATTCCCCGATATCTAGACTCCTTTGAAATCGACACCCCCAACCGCAAAGGCTTCGCCCTCGTTCAGACTTACATCGAAGCCAAATCCCTACAAGAATATCTTTCAGACGGCCGCACCTTCAGCGAAAGCGAAGTCCAACAATTAGCAACAGCATTATTAGACATCCTCGCCTACCTGCACCAGCGACAGCCCCCCGTCATTCACCGCGACATTAAACCCAGCAATATCTTGCTCAAAAATCGATCGGGCAACAGCGTCGGCGAAGTTTACCTAGTCGATTTCGGTGCAGTTCAAACCCTAGCAACCCAACAAGGGAAAACAGTCACCGTTGTCGGAACTTACGGCTATATGCCGCCAGAACAATTTGGCGGGAGGGCCGTTCCCGCTTCCGACTTGTACGGCTTGGGAGCAACATTAATCGCCTTAATTACCAAGCAGCATCCTGCCGACTTGCCGCAGAAAGATTTGCAGATCGAATTCGAGCAATTCACCCAACTAAGCCCCGCTTTTACCAATTGGCTGAAGTGGATGACGCATCCGAGTTTAGAGCGCCGTCCCGCCTCAGCCCAAATAGCAAAAGAAGTTCTAGAAAAACCACAGGAAATAAATAAATATTCCCAGAAATTGAGACTGGGGAAAATTGTGAGTAGCGGCAGGGTGTTCGCAACTGCGATCGGCTACAGCACATTGACAGGAGCTATAGCTGTAGGAGCTTGTGCCGCAATTTACAGCACCTTTCTAATGGGGATATTGGGGACAATTATCGGAGGAATCCTGGGTATTGTTCTCGGCTTGCTGCTGGGTGTGGAGAACGGAATAATCGTCGGAATTGTGACTGTATCGAGTTTTTACCCCCTAACTAATCCCAAATCTCACCGACAGGTTTTAACTGCAATTAGTATTGGAATCTCCACCTTGACAAGCATCGTCTTCTTTCAAATGATGAATTTTAGTCCTGTATTGGATTCCAATTATATTTTCGTGGTGATTGCACCGTCGCTAATTGCAGGACTGTCAATGGGGGCAAGTACCAAGTCTATTGCCCGGTGGTATCAAAAAGAAAGTAGACTGTAATCTACAATTTACACTTTTGGACAAACTCAGACTCCTAGAAACCGGGTTTTTACGAAAATACTCCGTTACAAACGCCAGACTCGCTAAAAAACCCGCTTTCTGAACCCCGACGCTCCCCTCAAGTTAAAATTAAGGTAAAAAACATGACCAGCAAAATATTAGCAGAACGCTACGAAGTGCAGCGACAACTGGGAAAACAAACTGGTCGCCAAACGCTGCTGGCTCGTGATTTGCAAACTCAAAAATTAGTTGTCATCAAACAGCTATTCCTCGGCAGCGATTTTGAATGGCAAGACCTCAAGCTATTTGAACGGGAAGCGGAAACTTTAAAAGCACTCGATCACCCAGCAATTCCTCGTTACCTCGACTATCTAGAAATTGACGAACCTGACAGCAAAGGATTTGCCTTGGTACAGACTTATGTAGAGGGGAAAACTTTGGAAGAGCATTTGCGGTCGGGGCGTACTTTTAGCGAAAGCGAGGTGAAAGAATTAGCTAAATCGCTGTTAGAAATTTTGATTTATTTGCACGAGCAAAAGCCGGCTGTCATTCACCGCGATATTAAACCCAGCAATATTTTACTGCACAGCAGATCCGGTCACTCGGTGGGAAAAGTTTATTTAGTTGATTTTGGTTCGGTGCAGAACCAAGCGGCAAAATTTGGCGGTACAATTACAGTAGTGGGAACTTACGGATATATGGCGCCAGAACAATTTGGCGGGCGCTCGGTTCCGGCTTCTGACCTTTACGGTTTAGGTGCAACTTTAATTTATTTAGTAACGGGTTTGCATCCTACGGAACTGCCACAGCAGGATTTGATAATTCAATTTGCCGATCGGGTAAGGCATCTCAATTCTAATTTAATTGATTGGCTGGAGTGGATGACAGAACCTAGTTTGGAGAAACGCTTATCTTCGGCTGGGGAAGCATGGCACTCGCTCGACGAAAATCCCTTCGTTATCAACAAAATAAACAAAAATCCTATTGCAGTGCAGCCACTAGGCAGCGATATTAAACTCAAAAAAAATTCTGAATTTATAGAAATTGTAATTCCGCCACAAGGAGTAGGTTTCGGTTTAGTTGCCCTGCTTTCGGCCGCGATTGCTGCGAATTCTCCCTCATTCGTCAATGTTTTTAACTTGCCAGAGGATGACGGCACAATCACTAATTTACCACCGATAGATCCCAAACTTATTATGCTAGCAGGAGGTTTCTTAGCTGTGGTAGGAGTAATGTTTATGTTTGCACTATTTCGGGAATTGCGTTTCAGAATCGATCGCCAGCAAATCTCCTGTAGCAGCAATCTACTGGGGTTGAGATGGAATCATTCCAAGCCAGCCCCCAGACAGGATATTTGTCAGTTGGAAATTGAAGAAATTGAAGACACTAGGCGTTACCCGCCACAAAAATCATGGCGTGTTTATCAGTTGATTATTCAAGCCGGCAACCAAAAATATCAACTAGGAGTGAAGCAGAAACTAAGTGAATCAGAAATAGAGTGGTTGGCAACAGAACTTAGCCAGTGGTTGGGATTGAAAATTCAAAGAACTTTGACAGACGGTTGAATGACTAAGCTGTCGTGGATTTAAATTACATATTGTCTGTTCCCCGTTTCCCGTTCCCTGTTCCCTTTCACCAAATCCTCACACCCTCTTTAAATGCACAACAGCTTACATGGTAGATATGAAAATATCTCCCCACGACAAAAATACAGCATTCCCCTCTCAAACTGTGGGATGGGCGTCCCGCCCGTCCGGTGTTCGCAGAAAGTGGGACACCCCACAAGCCTGATCCTCAAATTGTGTAACCCCGATCGCCCCCGCTTTCTATCAATCTCATGCAGCCGTCGGCCCCGATCGCCCGTAAAATGCTATCAAAGGGGTTTGGCAAATAGCCGTCATCCCCGATCATCTGTTAACTTGGAGATATTGTTGTGGACTTATCGCTAATTCCGGCACAGCCGAAACCAGGACTGCTCAACGTCCTGATCGAAATTACCGCCGGTAGCAAAAACAAGTACGAATTTGATAAAGACTTACAAGCCTTTGCTCTCGATCGGGTGCTTTCTTCCTCAGTCCAATATCCGTGCGACTACGGCTTCATACCCAATACCTTAGCCGATGATGGCGACCCCCTCGACGGCATGGTGATGATGGATGAACCCACATTTCCAGGGTGCATTATCGCAGCCCGTCCGATCGGAATGCTGGAAATGATCGACGGAGGCGACAGGGACGAAAAACTGCTTTGCGTTCCCGACAAAGACCCCCGCTACGCTCACTATAAGTCCCTCAAAGACGTAGCCCCCCACCGCTTGGACGAAATAGCCGAATTTTTTAGAACCTACAAAAATTTGGAGAAAAAAGTGACAGAAATTCTGGGGTGGCAAGATGTCGATCGAGTAATGCCGTTAGTGGAAAAGTGCGTCGCAGCCGATCGCAAGTAAACCCCCAGGGCGTGTTTTATTTCCCCGGAGATCCCCCCTAGCCCCCCTTAATCAGGCGGAGGACAAGAGCATTCTTGCATCCCCGGAGGGGAATGCCAGGGGCATCTGAATCTCATTTTAAAAGCAAAAAAACACGTCCTAGCCAGCACTTCTCGACTGCAACCAGACAAAAAAATCAGCAGGCTCAACTTAATGCGACCGCTGCACGTCTAGGAATCCAGTCGAGGAGCCGATCGCCCCGGAGCGTTAAATCACTCCTGAATGCTCAGTCACAGGCAGATAGAGCTTAGAAGCCACTCCGGCGTAATGTTGAAAAAAATATTATTTGAGCGAGTAGAGACTAAATTCTGTCTTCTGAGGACTGGCTTCTACCTTTAAAGAAATTTAACTGGAAAATTTACTGCGATCGCCTCAAATCAACGCTATCTTAATCTAAACGGATTGCTCGGAACGCAGAAAATCTTCAACAGCAAACAGCGTGGAGAGAATGCTCTCTCAAGTCTAAAACAGTCCTGGACGCACTCGAAAAAAAACCGGTTTCTCGTTGTCGCGATCGATCGTATATGACCAAATTACGTGCAGAAACCTGGTTTTTGCGTCCAGGACTGTAAAATCAAAAAACTAAAAAGTAAAAACTAAAATCTCAACCCCAAAATTCCTGCACATAAACCTAGAAAAAATGCCTAATTCCGAACACTCCCCCGCAAATCCACAGCCTTCTGATGGCAAAGCCACTATGGAAAATAGTCCTTTGACCGAGTTTGTCGTTCAGTTTTGGGGCGTGCGGGGCAGCATCGCCACCCCCGGCACCAAAACACTGCGCTACGGAGGCAACACCTCTTGCGTAGAAATGCGCTTGGGGAAAAAACGCCTGATTTTTGACGGTGGTACGGGCCTGCGAGTTCTGGGCCTCAATCTGCTGCGGCAAATGCCGGTGGAAGCCCATATGTTTTTTAGTCATACTCACTGGGATCACATTCAAGGGTTTCCGTTCTTTACTCCTGCCTTTATCCCGGGGAACTGCTTTCACATTTACGGTGCGATCGCCCCCAACGGCACTACAATCAAACACCGTCTTGCCGACCAAATGCTGCACCCCAATTTTCCCGTCCCCATCCAGGTGATGCAATCAGATCTCAAATTCAACGATTTGACGCCTGGGGATATTCTCGAACTCGACGATGTGAAAATAGAAACGGCACTGCTGAACCATCCCAACACCGCGATCGGATATCGAGTCACCTGGGAGGGACACACAGCCGTCTACTGCACCGATACAGAACACTTTCCCGATCGCCTCGACGACAACGTGTTACACCTAGCTCGCAACGCCGACGTGCTGATTTACGACGCCAACTACACCAACGAAGAGTATTATGACTTCAAAACCCCAAAAGTCGGCTGGGGACACTCGACTTGGCAAGCAGGAGTAGAAATAGCGAAATCTGCTGGAGTCAAAAAAATCGTGATGTTTCACCACGATCCGGGTCACGACGACAATTTTCTCGATCGTATAGAAGCAGACGTGCAAGCAGCGTTCGCCAATAGCTGCTTAGCCCGCGAAGGCATGAGCATACCAGTGATTTAACCAAAAATAAATTCAGAATTATGAAACAGGAAAAACCCCGCAAACGTCGCAGAGTAGGCTTGCGGGGGCTTTACTCAACGTTGCTAGTGTTGATAATTATCTGCTGTACCTGCGGCGGATGGGTTGCAGCTCAGACTGCCTATTCTCGCACTCCGGCGCGACTTGCTCAGGTGTCTTCGATCGAGGATACTGGTACGGTCGATCGCATTCCCGAACGCTACCAACTCGGACAGCAACTGTATCTAGAAAACTGCGCCACCTGTCACATCGGTTTACCGCCGCAAGTATTACCTACAGAAACCTGGCGCCGGTTGCTGCAAGATTCCCAACACTACGGGCAAACCCTCAAACTCCTGGTAGACCCGCCCCGGCTGCTAGTCTGGAACTACCTGCAAACTTTTTCCCGTGCCCAAGCAAAAGACGAAGAACTCGCCTACCGAGTCGCCAGTTCTCGCTATTTCAAAGCTCTGCACCCCAAAGTCAAAATGTCACAACCCGCAAATATCAGCAGTTGCGTTACTTGTCACCCCGGCGCGTCTCAATACAATTTCCGCAAGCTTACCCCCGAGTGGGAAAACTCTCCGTAGGGAATGCAGGACTTACCCACAAACTCTTGAGTAGGGGCGTTATGCGGGCTGATTGGGTCGTGGGTTTATCCCTTGAAGGCGGATGAGGAGATTTTTTGATTAGTTAGCTGACTTAGCCTTCATCTTCCATCACATTTTTCTGGAAATTTGGGTAAGGGTTCAAGTCGAATTCCTGTCCGTGTAATTGAAAAAGCTTTTCCTTAATTTCTTTGTGTTCTTCTCTTGCTTTTCGGCGTCCATATACCTGATCATTTTGTTCAATTCGCTCAATCAAAAACTCTATTGCCTCTTTATCAAAGACTTCAAGGTAAGGAGATATGGCTTCCTGAAATCGAGAGTCTGCTTCATCATAACTTCTGCTAGCACAGTAATAACTAGATAGTATGCGACAAAATAAATTTTGCCACTCTTTTGTATCAGCTATCTCAAGCAAAAGTTTTAATTCGACCATCGTAAAATAGAAGTTAATATCATTTTCTATCAAAAATAAGATGTCTTCATAGTGTACCTGTAAATTCTCCTTTACAAACCATCCAAAGATTTTGGTTGTGTTACTAGTTTTAACCTTATGCTGTATTTTAAGTTTCGCATCTTCATTAAGAAGATCATAAATCTTAGGATTTTTTGACAAATAAAGTACTAAAAAAACCAAAGGGACTGGACTCGATGAAACATTACTATAATAGTCTTTCTCTCCTTTTATTTGGTTGAGAATACTTTCGGGCTTCCTATTTCCGATTACCTCAAGTGTTCGCAAATTGATAGCTCTGTTTTTTGTGCAATCTTCGTCCTCCAGCTTAAATACCAACTTCCACAAACTTCTATAAATAGAAAGTTCAACTTCAGGTTTAAGTCTACTTAAATATCGACTTTCTAGATATCTTTTTACTCTTTCTATAGTATTAAGTGCTGGCGCTGCTTCCGCAATATCCTCTAAAAGTTCGTCAATTATTTTTTTAGTGTAGAAAGGTGGCTTTATAAGCAAATCCTCCAGAGTATTTCTAATCAGCGCCCTCACCGTTTCTTTGTTAGGTGTATGTAATTGTCTATCTGAGTCTAATATAGGGTGAGCGGATAGATGGCGTTGCTTTTGAAGATATAGCAGATTTTCATATTCTGAGTTATCCAACAGATTTGTCTTTGCATGGGTATCCTCAATCAGTTTAACTTCCCAAGAGGATGATTTGGAATCTTTTTTTTGTAATTTTGTAAGCTCATCAAGAATTGATTTTGCATCTGTGTCTTGATATAAATCAACAAGATATTCAAGTTTATACACTATGTCACAAACAGCGACAGACCAAAGCATTACCACTGCGGAACGATAGTTGCCATTGTGGTAAGCTGTTGTACCTTTAAATAGGGTATAATAAAAATTAAGTTTAGTCAATTTCTACAAAAATGCCAGCCAAAAACCATCTCAATTCCCAACAAATAGAAAAACTCCAGAAAGCCTTACAAGAGGAAGAAAAGCCAAATGTCAGAGAAAGAATTCTGATTTTATTATTGCTCAATGACGGAAAAACACAATCGAAAATCGCTGAGTTTTTGGGTTGTTCAATAAATAAAGTATCTTATTGGTGTATCAAGGGAGACCCAGACAATCTAGAAAGTCTAATTGATGAGAGAATGAAGGGAAATCACAAAAAAGCCACCGATAAATATATAGAAATGTTATTAAAAACTATAGAGAAAGACCCTCAAGAATTAGGATATGACTTTGGACGATGGACAGCGCAGAGATTAGCAACATACTTGGAGGAATCCACAGGTATAAAATTAAGTGGAGTCCAAGTTCGGAGGATATTAAAGAAAAAAAAGTATGTTTACATCTGGGCTAAGTATAGCCTGGAGTCAAAGAGAAATCCCGAAAAAAGAACAGCGTTTAAAATAAAGATAGCCGAATATTTAAAAATAGAAAAAGAATCGCCCGAACGGTTACAGGTATGGTTTTGGGACGAAAGTGGATTTAGTTTAAGAGTCACCAGAAGAAAGAACTGGTGTAAAAAAGGAAGCCGAAAAAAGGTCAGAGGAGACCGAAGAAAAGGCAGAATCAATGTAATGGGAGGAGTGAGAAATTCCGATAAAAAAAGGTGGGTAGAGTTCATCAAAAAAGGCAATTCATATAATTTTTATCAAGTGCTAAAACTCTTTTATGAAGAGCTAATCAATGAATGGGTATCAGCAGGTAATCAAGCCTCAGAATTTTCTGAAAAAGGAGCGAAAATAGTGATTGTTCTGGATAATGCTAGTTTTCATAAAAAAGAAGAGTACCTGAAAATAATTGAAACAGAAATGCCTAATATTCATTTAGAATTCCTCCCCGAATACAGCCCAGACTATAACTTAATTGAATTAGTATGGCATTCGGCAAAAGAATATATTGCTAATCGACTTTTTACATCTATTGAAGAGCTAGAGTATTTATTGCACCGCCTCTTAAATGAAGGGCAATTAATAATTAAATGGGGTCGCAAAGTCAAAAATAAGGGCAATGCTTGTATCACAGTTTAAATGTGCAACAGCTTACGAAGATAGAACTTCTTGAAAATAATCTTTTGTCTTGCCGGAATGTATTTTTTCTGAAAGATTTTCTAAAGAGAATTCTAACATTATAAATAATTTCCTCAATTATAGCTTTCTGGTGAAACAGCTAAGAGCATTTCACATTTTCTTTTTTCGCTTCTGCTTGTTCTAATAAGCTCATTAATTTCTGAGCAGCATCACCATAATTATAAGGCGACCAAACACGATAATCTGCCCCCTTATCCAAGGGTTTTAACATTTCTTCTTTCGCCAACTCAGCCATTAAGAACTGCATTATTTGAAACTTCTCAGCAGGGGATAACTGCCGAAGTTTGTCTAATAATTCAAGATTTGAAATAAAAGACCATTGAATTCATTTCTCCATTTTACCACGACCTTGAGATTTAAACCACACCCAAACATCTTGGTTTTAACTCTTTATCTGCGTCCATCTGCGCTCATCTGCTCCCATCTGCGGTTAAAGCTAAAACACAAACTAAACAGGCAAAAACAGTTCTGAAAAACTAAATTCAATCTCAGGAAAAGCTAGCATTCTAATCGCAGCATTATCTGCAACAACTATCTCAGATTGATCGCCTCCCGGTGCAGGATTCCGGTAAATATATGCCTCCCGTGCCTTGCAGATTTCGGAACAGTAGGTCAACGCGAAATACCAGCAGGTAGAGAAAAAAGTGCCAGTGCGCCCAAAGCCGAAACGCCCTCAGACGATGCAGATGGATGAGCAATGGTCAAGGGTGAACCACTACCGGCAACAAGCAGTGGGTGTGGCCAGCCGATGCCCAAACCGGCTCTCCCAGTCGGCACAAATAACCTCTCGCTTTACCCTCATCAACTCTGACGGCTAACGGTGAAGTGGCATAGAAGGAAAAAATCTGTGCCTTTAACTACTTTTTGAGCAATTGTTATGATATCTTAACTTTAGCGGAGGCTAGTTCAGACAATTTAAGAAGCCTGGTTATCAACTAACCTGATTTATGATTGACATTAAAAAGATTCAACTGAAATGGGAAAGTTATTGGTTTAAAACCTTTGGGAGATGGCGATCGTGTCCGTTGACCTGCCCAGTAGACAGACCTCATCCTCGGCATATTTTTTGGAGTTGGATTGGCAGTTTTTTGGCAATTACTGCAACGTCCTATCTTGCTGTAAAAACTAATTCTCCTTTATTAATGGCTCCGTTTGGCGCTACAAGCGTTCTGATCTTTGGTGTCCCTGACAGCCCTTTGGCTCAACCCCGGAATGTGATTGGGGGCAATTTCTTAGCTGCTCTCACCAGTTTAATGATTCTGCATTTTCTCGGTTCTTCTCCCTGGGCGATGGGAATGGCTGTTTCTAGTGCGATCGGAATTATGCAGATTACCAGAACTCTACATCCCCCTTCGGGAGCAGTTGCCTTAGTCGTAATGATGACCCAACCAGACTGGAAATTTTTGCTAACACCTGCTTTTGAGGGCTCGATAATCTTGGTCTTGTGCGCCGTCATCTTTAATAATTTAGCGGCAGAAAGGACGTATCCCCAGCACTGGTTATAGCATTATCTCTAATTCTCTCATCCTTCCCTCGGGAGCACTACCCAAAATCTGGATGCTCCCTCTATTCCTTCTTCCTTCTTCGTTCTTTCCTCCATCCGTTACATCCCGATTCAGTGCGCGTTGCCGAACTTCCTGCTGCTAGATCAATCAAAAAACACTGATTTGTCCGGCATTGGTCGAGATCCCTTTTGAAAGCGTTCCCAGGACTCCTTTAACTGAGCCGGCGCTGGATATTCGCGATCGTAAACCACCAGGACATTCGTCAAATTCCGTCCCGGCGGCAATAAAATCTGCCCTTGATGAGCCAAACCCACCGAAGCGCCCCCGTCCAAATTCATCGCTTCAAAACAGCCAATCGCCTGCATAACCTTAGCTTCTGCTTCCAAAGACAAACTATCAAGAAAAGTCACCAAAAATAACTTATCTCTCGAAGCCGGAAAGCCGATCGCCGTTCTCGAACCCACGCCCAAAACATGAGAATCTTTAAAACCTTCCGATAAAGGAGACAGCCAAACTTTCCCCCCTTTAACCAATCTCGGCCCGCAAGTCAGAGAAAACCAATGTTGACTCCAATCCGGCTGACCTTCGATTCTAGCCGTCACCATTTCCAATTGATTTCCCGCTTTAATCCCCAAAGTCGTGCCGTAATTTTCCCATCGGCTGTATTTGAGAAACTTACCCGCCGCCACCATATTTCCCAGCACAGATTTCTGCTCATCTTTACCAAAAAAAGTCCCGTTAGCAACAACAGCAGCCCGGTAACGCGCCACCATATTTTCAAAAGGTTCATCGCCCCGTGTTACTTTAGAAGTATTTGCAAAGTCTGCATTATTTGCTAACCCAATTGTCAGATAAATTTCGGGGTCGGCGAGGTCAATTGTTGTGAGATAAAAACTTGCGCCAGCTACATTTTGGCGACTGACTTGTAGGGGTTTTGCTTGCTTAGCGGAACGTCTGATAATTTGAGGTTGAGACGGCTGCACAGCAGGATAATTTTCGGGCGATTTTACAATAGGATTACTCGGCAGAGGTTGATTGGTTTTTGCGGATTTTACACTGGGATTGCTAGGGAGAGGTTGAGGAGTTTGATTTGATTGTATACTGGATAAAAAAGCGAGTGACTTTTGCCACAGTTGACCCGCCAGAGTCAAGAAACTATCTCGGTTTTGGGCGATCGCAAAATAGTCAGCCGCAACCCGCGCCAAAGCTATGCCCGTTAAAAATAAAAAAGTGCGCCGCAGCATCGGGCGACAACCTTCAGACTGTTTGCGTTTAGACATAAAAAAATCTCAGCTAGGATAGCGAACAGTTTCCTATGGCTGTGACTACAATGGGCGATCGCCTGAATACTGAAACTACCAGTAGCAAGGTGCTCCATCGCGCACCTCACCACTAATTCAAAACTCAAAACTATTTCCCTAGCCGGTATTCCGCATCCCCGCAGCAATTCCATTAATCGTCAGCAGAGCTCCCCGCAACAATTCACCCTTGCTGTAACGCGAGTGAATCACCCCCGGAACCCCGCCACTACCGTGCTGCCGCAAGCGTTTCAGCAGCGAAACCTGCAACAAACCCAAAGGCACAATCGTCGCATTTCGCAACTGCACCGAACGCTGCAGCGACGGATCTCCATCCAATAAACGCGGGTGTCCGGTAATAGTTAAAACCAAACCCCGAATCAAGTGAAATTCCGCAGCAATTTGCTCGAATAAAGTCTGAAAACGCTCCTTTTCAGCCGGCAAAGCTAACTCCCGCACGTAGTGTTCAGCAATCTGCAAATCCACCTTAGATAAAGTCATTTCCACCTTAGAAATTACCATTCTAAAAAACGGCCATTTCAAGTAAAAATACTGCAAAAGTTTCAAATGTTCTTCCGGTTCCTCCAGCAAAAACTCTTGCAAAGCCGTGCCGACACCGTACCAAGAAGGAAGTAAAAAGCGGCTTTGAGTCCAGCTAAACACCCACGGAATTGCTCGCAAACCGCTGATATCTTTTTTGCCACCGCGACGGGCTGGGCGAGAACTAATTTGCAACTGGCTAATTTCTTGAATCGGGGTAACTTGGTGGAAGAAATCGACTAAATCCGGCTGTTCGTAGATTAAATGGCGGTAGTGCGATCGCGATCTCACCGACAACTCTTCCATAATCTCATTCCAAGGGTCGATGCCGTCAAAACCAGTGTGCAGCAAACTCGCTTGAATTACCGCCGCTACCACTGTTTCCAGATTGTAAAGCGCCAACTCCGGCAAAGAATATTTAGAAGCCAAAACCTCGCCTTGTTCGGTAATCTTAATTCGCCCGCTAATACTCTTTCCAGGCTGAGCCAAAATTGCCTTGTAAGCCGGCCCGCCGCCGCGCCCTACAGAACCGCCTCGGCCGTGAAAAATCCGCAACTCTACATTGTATTTTTCCGCAACCATTTGCAAAGCTTTTTGAGCTTTGTGGATTTCCCAATTGCTGCTGAGGAAACCAGAATCTTTATTGCTGTCCGAATAGCCCAGCATCACCTCTTGCAATTTAAGAGTTTCGATTGGACATTGGATATTTTCTTCGCTTTTTTCTGCTAGTTCCTGCGCGTATCCTCCTGTTAGCAAAGCTCGATAAAGCGGCAAATCAAATAGTTCCTGCATTACTTCCGGCGCTTTTTTCAAATCTTCCACAGTTTCAAACAGGGGAACTACTTGAATGCTGCTAATTCCTGTCGCCGGATCGTAAAGTCCGGCTTCTTTTGCTAACAGCAAAACTGCCAGCAAATCGCTGACATCGTGGCTCATGCTGATGACGTAAGTTTGGCAAATTTCCGGGCCAAACTCCTGCTGCATTTGCCGCAATATTCGGAAGGTATTGATCGTCTCGCAAGTTTTGGGAGAAAAGGGCAATTCTGCTGGAATTAAAGGGCGGCGAGTTTGGAGTTCTGTTGCGAGCCAAATAATTCGATCGCATTCCGACATTTGATTGTAAGACTTGGGCAAAATTTGCAAGTATTCAGCAATTTCGCTCAAAGCGTCGGAGTGTACAGTTGACTCTTGGCGGATATCTAGGTAAGCCAAATTAAATCCGTAAATTTCTACTTGGCAGATCAGATTTTCCAAGTCCCGACAGCTCAAACCTGTTTCCACTAAATTGTGTTCGATGAGCTGCAGCTCGGCCAAAAACTCAGCGCCCGATCGATAAAGGCCCGACATTCCGGGATTTTCTGACAAAGCTTCGCGTTCCCGCTGCAACTCGTCTCCTTTGTAGAGCCGCCAATTGCGATCGCGCGTATTTTCCAGCCGCTGGAGTACGTAAGCCAGCTTCAGGCGATAAGGTTCTTGGCGGTAGCGAATCGCCCACTGCTCGTAAACATCCGGAAATTCCGATTTGTCGCGATCGAGAGATTCGAGCAATTCCGGGAGCACGTCGCTCCAGTGCAGCGACAGACTCAAAAGCTCGTTGAGCCGCTTCACTGCGGAGATGTACTTCTCTACCACCAAGTGCCGCTGATAGCAAGCCGTTTGCCAAGTTACCTTAGGAGTCACAGAAGGATTACCGTCCCTGTCCGATCCCACCCACGAACCGAACTTGCAAAAATTGTAACTCGGGGGTTTCAGGTAAGGATAAGAAGCGTGCAGAGCTTGCTTGAGGCGGTGGTAGAGTTCGGGAATAGCATCAAACAGCACTTCCTCGAAGTAGTGCAGAGTGTACTCCACCTCATCGAGAACAGTCGGCTTGAACTGGTGCAGTTCGTCAGTGCGCCACCACAGGCGAATTTCTTCCATCAATTGCTCTTGGAGAGCTGCGGCTTCCCAGCAAGACACCGGGTAGGGGCTTGAAGAGTCGGCCCCGATCACCTGAAATTTCTCGTCAACTTGGTCTAGCTGTTGGAGAATCTTCGCCATTCGCCGCTGTTTGGTGCGGATCGTGTGGCGGACAATTTCCGTCGGGTGAGCTGTAAATACCAAGCGGATGTCTAACTGATCGATCAAGCGCTGGATTTGCTGGCTGGGCACGTTCAAGCGCAGCAGCATCGGGAACAGTTGGTGAAAAGTTCCGGCATCTCGGGCGATCGTATCGCTGCTGTCTGCACCGCGAGGAGCCATTTGGGCGGGGCCGGGGCCTTCCCTGTGGCGCGGGCGATCGGGGGCATCCGTTGCTTGTCCTGGCAGCTTAGAAAACATCCGCCCACCAGCGTCGTTGCTGCTTGCGTAAGCTAGCTGTTGGTCTCGCTGTTCGTAATGCTGTTCGACAATGTTGATCAACTGAAAATACAGTGCAAAAGCCCGAGCGGCGCGGATCGCCGCGTTGAGGTCGAGCTTTTCGATTAGCTGTACGACATTCGAATCGCGAAAGTGAGTGGCCTGTCCCTCGGCGGAATTGACCGATCGCATTTGTTGGAGCAAATCTACCAATTCCTGCCCGCACTCCTGTCGCAGCACCGATTCCCACAAGTCCTCTACTACTTTGAGGCGATTGCGCAGAAACAGGTCTGATTTTGAGTAAGCAGGAGCATGGGAAATAGATGTTGCATCAATAGCCTGTTCTGAAGACTGGAGGACTGAACTCATCGGGCTGTTCCTCAATAGCTGCGGGTGTCTGTGAAAATTGTATTGTTTAGTTTCGCCTAAAACACTTTTATTTGCAGTCAAATTTGAGACAACTTATTTGAAGGCAAAACGCAGTTATTTGGAAGGTTGAAGCAAAGACAAATTTTCACTGCACGGATTTTACCTTTTGTCAAGCTTTCAGGTCAAAAGAATTAGCTTGTAGCTGCATCCTTCCTTCGGCTTTCTAATCCTGTGATTGAGGAAAGTTGAGCAAGGGGAGGCGCGAGCCCCGAAAGACTTCTTCGCTTTCAACGCCGATCGACGCAACAAACTCAGCAGCAGCTTTAGACACCATCAACCCGCCCAGCATGGGTAAGGCGGCCAAGCTCAATAAAATGTCTGAGGGAACTGGCAACTTTGGACTGTTAGGTGTTTGAGTTTTGGGCAAGTCTTGGTTTTCCGACGGCATAAATCTTTCCTGCGTATTCTGTTATCCCTAGTTTACAAGCTAGCGCGGGTTTTCTTGCCTCGTTGTATCCTAGATTGGGGCGAGATCCGTGTTCATCCAAGAATTAGTGCCGTGTCATCGCACGCCAGGCAGGGGTGCGTGCTGATATCCCCTGAAGGATGTGACACAAAAATTAGAGCGCACGACGATCGCCCCCTGGATCGAGAGCCCGATCGAAGGCGCGTACAAAAGTTCGATCGCCGGCAAAGTCGATCGCACAGTTCGATCGCCGGCAAAGTCGATCGCCCTTCCTTGTGAAACTATCGATAATAATTGGATTGCACAAAATTGCTCTCCTGCAAAGTCGATCGACTGAAAGGAAATTGTATCCTGTGTACGATCGCCCGAGGGGTGTAAAACTATCAACAATCATTCGATCGCACAAAAGACTCGCTTGTAAAGTCGATCGACTCAAAGGAAATTGTACCCGTGTGCGATCGTCCGAGTCAGGTCAAACTATCGACAATCAGAGAGATCGCACAAAATGACTAGCCCGCCCCGGTCGATCGACTCAAAGGAAGTTGTGCGCGAGCGGGAGATGCAAATTTAAAGTTAATCAGTGTCATAATCAAGATCCTCCCACTCACCCCATTCATCTTTACACCACCCCAAACTACGCCAATATCCATGACTATCGGATTGTTTTTCAAAAACAAACTCAAGGAGGCTCTCACCAGTTTTTAAGCATAAACGCTTTTTGCTAGTCATGTCGAACAAAAATAGAGTAAGACTAACATGAAAAATATCTTCCCCACTTTCAGTTCCTACCATCTCCCCGCCAATCACAGCCGACCATGCTGTATGATACAAAGGAGCATTTTCTTGCTCTTCACTCCAAATCCATCTATTAAATGATGGGGAATGTGAATATTTGATATGTAAGTTGATTTCAGGAGCGCGGTGAAACTCCTGTCCCATAAATTTTTGAAAATCATCAAGGATTGCATCAACAATTTCCTGCCAGGTTTCTTGGGTATATGCTTCTAGATTTTTCCCTGCATTCCAAAGCTTTTGTTCGAGAATAGGATTCATATTTTGACCTCTAAGGTACTCATTTACTGATTTCAAAATAGTTGGGGCTATTAATCCATTTATTAGGAGAGACAGGCGTTCCTGGTCTGACTCGACCCCCTGGGAATCTACTGATTCCGCTACCACCGTATGCAGTGATGACGCGAGTAAAATCATTATCTTGAGTGATAACTACGTTCCCGTCCTTATAAAATACAGTAACTTGCCGACCATTATCATTTATCCCGATAAACACACGCTCTGGTTTGTTGATGATATCAGCTTGTAGCTGCTCAGAAAAATCATGCTTACCCGCATGTCCTGGCTGACCAGAAGGATTTGGCAATGCACCCTGCATATCTTTTTCAGAAAATTGTGGTCTATTATGAACCCGCAAACCCTGTGATAATGATTCTTCATCGGTTAATCGACGTGGCTCCGAATGAAAAGTACCAGCAGCGTTCCCAGAATTCACCTGAAAAACTTGACTGACTATGCTTAGGATATCTCTCGCACTAGCTGCCGTCATATTGCCAGCCGCTACTAGCGCTGCCACCTGTGCCGGCGCTGCTATTAAAGCACTGCCACCACTACCTCCAATAGTTAGTCCGATCAACAAAATTCCTAGTATTCCTGCTAGAAAAGTTAATCCGTTGGCAACGGCTCTTCCTAGCTGAAAACTCAGATTATTCCGGTAATATGCCTCAATTTCAGCATGGGATTTTGCCCCTGGTGGGTACAAGAGGTCAGCTACATCCTTGAGGATACCGACGCCATTTATCAGAGAGTGGTAAATGAATCCTTTGAGAAAATCTATGACAGCCTGTTTTCCCTGTGCCATTACCCTACGAAATTCGCGAAGAAATTTCTGTATTTTGTCCTGATTTGGTGAGCTACCACCACCAGGCCCAGCAACCCAATTATCTGGAAAATTCTCTACTTCTCGTGGAGGAGTAACAGTACGACGCGGTGGTGTCCAAATATCATCACTCGGCTTCGGAGGCTTCTGTAAATCGATAGGCACCTGTTTTTTCGGCGCCTTATTCAACCGCGGCGCCTCCCCAAATTCCGGCAAATTATTCGTCTGCGTCTGTGTTCCTTTCGGGTCAAATGCTCCCGTTTTCGACTCAGATTCACCCGGCAAATACTTGCCATCTTTCCAACTAGACTTCGACCAGCTTTCACTCCAATTATTTCGACCATCATCCCATACTGTCCCGCTGCGAGTCCAACTCCAACTGCTGCCATTACTCGTCGAAACACCCGCTTTCGTCACCGATTCTGAGTCGTAACCGCTCACAGTTTCCGTCCAACTGTAACCTCCCTTAAAATAAGACTTGCTGTAACTCTCACTCCAGCTAGAATACTTGGAAACCGAACTAGCTACGCTTACTTTTCACGGCATCTCTGAAAGGTAGAGTAGGAGGTCATTCTAGGCAAAAGGGGTAGATGGTGATATCATCTG
>NZ_JAUBSX010000112.1:0-17735 GCF_036704885.1 Microcoleus sp. F4-D5
TAATCATTTGAGGGTTTGATAATTCTGAATCTCTTTGAAATTAAGTTCGATCGAATATCTGCGGAATGTGGGTTAAATTGTTACCAATGGAACTATTGCTGTAAAAGTAAGCGATCGCCCCAACCAGAGGTTCACAAAAGCTTCATAAAACACCGAAGTTATTTAAATTTTCTGTAAAGCTGACAGGATTGATTACGGTATAAACCCCGATCCTGCAAGAATCAGGGAAGTACACTAAATTGCATTTGGGGTGCCGAATCATGAGTATTTACGAATTACTACAGATCAAATCAGACTCGCAAATATCGCAACTTAATCAACGAGTAAATCCCAAAAAAGTCAGCCACTTGGTTAAGTGGGTATTAGATAGATTGTGTGCAGCGATCGCCCTTTTGGTTTTCTCTCCCGCGATATTAATAGTGGCGATCGCCATTTACATTCGCATGGGTAGCCCAATTGTCTTTACCCAACCGCGGCCGGGCCAAAACGGCGAAGTTTTCCGATTCTACAAGTTTCGCACGATGACGAGCGATTGCGACGCCGATGGCAATCTTTTAAGTGATGAAAAACGCCTGACTGCGATCGGTCAATTTTTGCGGAAAACCAGTTTAGATGAACTACCCCAACTTTGGAATGTTCTTAAGGGTGATATGAGTTTTGTGGGGCCCCGTCCTTTAATGGTCGAATATCTACAGCGTTACAGTCCCGAACAAGCACGCCGCCATGACGTGATGCCGGGAATTACAGGGTGGGCGCAAATTAACGGGCGCAATACAATTTCTTGGCGAGAAAAATTCAACTTGGATGTTTGGTATGTGGATAATTGGAGTTTGTGGCTTGACCTGAAAATACTTTTCCTCACAGTCTGGAAAGTAGTTAAAAGAGAGGGTATCAGCCAAGCCAATCATGCCACAGTGGAAGATTTCAATGGCAATAATTGACAATCGTTAGTATGGTTGGTTATACAATATAATTTGCTGGGGTAAAATAAATTGCATCTAACTCATCCTGCACAAGTAAAAGTTCATCGTTTTCTCATCAATTTTTAGCAGTATAAGGATGGAAAAATGGCACTGTCTTGGCAAACGCTTCACAAGTTAGAAAAAGAATACGGGGATTCTTTTTTCATTTTGGATCTCAGACAATTTGAAAATAACTATAAAGAATTTCTCCAGGGTTTTCGCTCAATTTATCCCAATACCAACCTGGGTTATTCTTACAAAACTAATTACATTCCCAAGTTATGCCAAACCGTGCATTCTATGGGAGGATATGCCGAAGTAGTCTCCCAAATGGAGTATGATTTAGCGATCGCGATCGGCGTACCGCCAACTAGAATCATTTTCAATGGCCCACTGAAGCAACAAGAAGACCTGGAAAAAGCTATTTTGGCTGGTTCTATAGTCAATTTGGACTGCTTAGAAGAAGTAGAAATGGTCGAAGCTTTGGCCGAAAGATTACCAGAACAAAAAATAGCGGTGGGATTGAGATGTAATTTCGAGATTGACACCACTCGCATATCTCGATTTGGCTTTGATGTAGCAGGAGGCGAACTAGATCGTGCTTTTAAAAGATTGACAGCATTAAATAATTGTGAGATCGAAGGACTCCACTGCCACATTTCCACCGCGGCAAGAAGTACCGAATCCTTCGCTCGCCGTACTCATAAAATTATTGAATTAACCGATTATTATTTCAAGGATAAACAACCGAGATTTATCGATATAGGTGGCGGTTTTTACGGAAAAATGACAGATGATTTAAAGAGTCAATTTGATGGCTATATTCCCAACTATCAGGAATATGCAGAAGCAGTTGCGCCGCAATTAAAAAGTAGATATCCAGATAACTCTGGGCCGGAATTGATTATTGAACCGGGTGTAGCTATTGTGTCCGATGTGTTGAATTTTGCGACCAAAGTTGTGGGTTTAAAAACAGTGCGATCGCGCCAAATTGCCCTCGTAGTTGGTAGCATTCACAACGTAAAACCAACCGGGACTGATAAAACTTTGTCTTTGCGAGTTTACGGAAACGACGAAAATGGCGATCGCCGAAAACTTGCCGGAAAAGTAGATATCGTCGGATATACTTGTATGGAACACGATTGTTTGTACAAGGAATATTCCGGGAAAATAGGTATAGGAGATTATGCAGTTGTTGAGAATATGGGTGCTTATACTGTAGTCTTCAAACCACCATTTATCCGCCCGAATCCGCCCATAATTAGCTATGACTCCATCCAGAACGAGTATACACTAATCAGACGGCGAGAAACTTCTCAGGATGTGTTCTCTACTTATGTGATGTAAGCAGCACAAGAATCAACGTACTCTTGACTTGTGCGGGAAACTGCAAGTTCAAAATTTCATCTGCTGTTCGCAAACCATCGAAAATATGAATGTAATCTTGACTTGTGCGGGACGCCGCAACTATCTGTTGAAATTCTTCCAAGAAGCATTAGGAAATGGAGGAAAAGTATTTGCGGGTGATGCTACTTTGGAAGCACCGACATTACAAGAAGCTGATGAAAGTTTTTTGTTACCCCCGATAAATCATAGCGATTATTTCGATAAGTTGCTGGATATATGTCAGCAAAATCAAGTGCGGTTGCTGATACCGCTGAACGATATAGAATTGCCTTACTTAGCAAAACAACGCGATCGCTTTCAGGAAATAGGCACAATCCCTGTTGTTTCATCTCCAGAAGTGATCGATATTTGTTTTGACAAGTTCGCGACATTTCAATTCTTACAAAAACTAGGCATTCCTGCTCCAAAAACTTATCTTTGTTTGGAGGAAGCAAGGCAAGCAATAGCCGAAGGAGAAATATCTTTTCCTTTAGTAGTTAAACCCCGCTGGGGTAGTGCATCAATTGGGATTGAATATCCCGAAGATGATGAAGAATTAGAATTAGCTTATCGCTTTGTTAAAAAATCGCTGATGAGATCGTTCTTAGCAGAAGTAAGTTCCTCCGACTCGGAGCGGTGTATCTTAATTCAAGAGCGGCTAATCGGACAAGAACACGGTCTTGACATTATCAATAACTTAGAAGGATCGTATATTACGACTTTTGTCAAGCGCAAGCTGACCATGCGAGCCGGAGAAACCGATCGGGCTGTGACGGTCGAAAATGAAGAAATTAAACAGTTAGGTGCGAAAATTGGCAAAAAATTGGGCCATATCGGCAACCTGGACTGCGATGTAATGGTGGGACAAAAAGGTTTATGCGTGTTAGAATTAAACCCGCGTTTTGGTGGTGGATACCCATTTTCCCAGATGGCAGGGGCAAATATTCCGGCAGCGTTAATAGCTTGGGCCAAGGGAGAGAAGCCTAATGAAAGTTGGCTCAGGGTTGAAGGAAATATAAAAAGTTCAAAGTGCGATCGGCTTGTTACTGTTCCGCAATAGGGCAAGTAACGATCGAACAAATTCTCCTATCAACACCTCACATGGCTTCACTGGAACAGGAGTTCGTCAAAGAAGCCTTTGATACCCACTGGATCGCTCCTGTTTGCCCCCATGTAGATGCTTGACTTTGTTTGCAAGCAGTAAATTCTAGTACACCACAGGGTCGGGACACGGCAGTGTCGTGTTTTCAGATATTACACAATTGTCAATTTTTAAAGTTATGTAAAAGTAAGCGATCGCCCCAACCAGAGGTTCACAAAAGCTTCATAAAATACCGAAGTTATTTAAAGTTTCTGTAAAGCTGACAGTCTCCATTACCGTGTAAACCCCGATCCTGCAAGAATCAGGGAAGTACAGTAAATTACTGTTGGGGTGTATAATCATGAGTATTTACGCATTACTACCGATCAAATCAAACTCACAAATATCGCAACTTAATCAACGAGTAAATCCCAAAAAAGCCAGCCAATTGGTTAAGTGGGTATTAGATAGATTATGTGCAGCGATCGCCCTTTTGGTGTTCTCTCCCGTAATATTAATAGTTGCGATCGCCATTTACATCCGCATGGGCGGGCCCATATTTTTCTGCCAACCCCGTCCCGGTAAAAACGGTAGGGTTTTCAATTTCTACAAGTTTCGCACTATGACAAGCGATTGCGACGCTGATGGCAATTTGCTGCCCGACGAACAGCGTCTCATACCCCTCGGTCAATTTCTTCGCAAAACAAGTCTGGACGAACTTCCACAACTATTGAACGTTCTCAAAGGCGACATGAGCTTTGTTGGACCTCGCCCCTTATTAGTACGATATCTAGAACGCTACAGTCCCGAACAAGCACGCCGCCACGATGTTATGCCCGGAATCACCGGTTGGGCCCAGGTAAATGGTCGCCGACTTCTAGATGGAAATTGGCCGGAGAAATTCAGGCTAGATGTTTGGTATGTCGATAATTGGAGCCTGTCATTAGATTTAAAAATACTTTTCCTAACAGTGTGGAAAGTGTTAAGGCAAAAAGAAATTAGTCAAGCAGGCCAGGCTACCGGTGAAGAGTTTAAAGGTAATCAATGAGGTATTACAATCAATGATAGCCAGATGGGAATTAGGCTCAGAATTTCATTGGTCGGATGATGCCTTGATACCACCATCATCATCGGAAAATTTATTCCCCGAAAAATACGAACTATTTTCCACAGCTACGGGTATTCTCTTGGCTATTGAGCGTTTTTTGAAAGGATCTCGCGAAGGTCGATTAAGGCTGCATTTACCGACATATTACTGTATGGAAGTTGCAGCCAAAATCAGTAAAGTTTTCGAGCTTTGTTGGTATCGCGATTTCCCCGCAGAACCAGTCCCAGATTTTAACTCCCTTCGCCCGTTGCCGGGTGATTTAGTATTGGCAGTTAATTTGTTTGGGGTCAAAGAAGGAAAACCTTGGCAAGATTGGCTGACTCAAAATCAAGATATTATCTTAATTGAAGACCACAGCCACGATCCTTTCTCGCTTTGGGCGCAGCAAACTACCGCTCATTTCGCAATGGCATCGCTGCGTAAAACACTGCCGATTCCAGACGGAGCGATGATTTGGTCTGGGCAAAAAATGGAACTGCCTCGACCTTCTAAACCGGAATCACCTGCAGCCGCCCAAAAACTCACCGCTATGCTGCTAAAGCGAGCGTATTTGATGGGTGCGGATATTTCCAAAGATAGCTATCGAATCCTGCAAATGGAAGGAGAGGAGCATCTAATCAACGATGGCGATCGGTCTATTTCCACCCTCACAAACAATGTACTCTTAAGTTTAAAGATTTCCAAAATGAGGGAACAGCGGGCAACCAACGTCAAAGATTTTTTAGATATGCTATTAAAAAATCAACAGGAAAATTACCAACCTCTATTTACAAATTGGTCTTCCGGATCGGTTCCATTTAATAGCATCTTACTCTGTAAAAATCAGCAAATTAGGGAAGAATTGCGCCGATTTTTGATAAGTAAAAACATTTTCGCTCCCGTTCATTGGCCTCAACCGCCAGACCAATTGTCTGGTAACGATCCGAAGGCATTCGATTTATCAAATCGCCTGCTGACTGTTCCCACAGATCATCGTTATTCCTACAAAGATATTACCCAACTAGCAGCAAAATTAGCTGAATTTTCCCAACTGCAACCAAGCGCTAGTTATTAGTCAGGAGTTAATCCAAAATGGAGACTTTTACCCAACATCTGACCGCAGAACAGATAGCTCTTTTACCCACAGAAGAAGATGTTGCTTTTTACGAAGAACACGGCTGGTACATCTCAAAAAAAGTCATCCCCGATGAAATGATTGAAGAGGGAATTCTTGGCTGTGAAAAGTTCTACCGGGGAGAACGAGATGCGGTACTTCCCCTCAGTGGCGGATACTGCAACTGGAAGCCGGAAGATGGGGACGTTACGCGCAACAACGAATTCATTTCCTTGCAAAGCAAGCTGCTGCGAAAATTTGCCCTTCAGCCAATTATTGGCGCGATCGCCGCACGACTCGCCAGAACCAAACAAATTCGCATTCTAGACGACCAAATCATCTGCAAACCGCCCAAAAGTACCAAAACCACCATCGGCTGGCACGTCGATCGCGCTTACTGGTCTACCTGTACCTCCGACAACTTGCTGACCGCTTGGATACCTTTCCAAGACTGCGATGAGTCTCTGGGGCCGATCGCCGTTTTCGACGGTAGCAACAAGTGGCCGGGACTCGGAAATATGCGGTCCTTCAACAATCCAAACCTCGAAGAAATTGAAGATAAATTTCGCCAGGAAGGACGAAAAATCGTTAAATTGCCAATGATATTAAAGAAAGGTCAAATCAGCTTTCATCACTGTTGGACAATTCACGGCAGCTACCCCAACACCAGCAATGTCTTCCGCTTGGCAATGGCAATCCACCTGCAGGACGAAGCCAATCAATATCGGTCTTTTAGGAACCAAAAAGGAGAAGAAATTCACATTCCTAACGAACTTTTGTGCCGTAAATTGCCCAACGGCGATCCTGATTTCAGCGATCCGGCCATATTTCCCATTGTGTGGTCGGAGTAAGACCAATGAACGTTCAAATTATTGATTTATTAAACCCATTGTGGCGGGAAACCTTGCAAAAAGTGCGCCACGATACCTACCATTTGCCTGAGTATGTGTTGGCAGAAGCAAAAAGAACCAAGACAACTCCTGAAGCTTTTTTAATGGTTGATGGCGAAAAGATATTTTTCCTGCCTTATTTGCTGCGTCAATGCGATGATATACTGCCCACAAAATCAACCGCACAGGAAATTTTTGATGCGGTGTCGCCCTACGGGTATCCCGGAATTTTATTAAGTGAGGCAGCAGCTAGCACGCCTGGGTTTCCAGATTCGGCGATCGATGAGTTGAAGCGGACATTCAGAAGCAAGAATATATGTTCCGCTTTTTTTCGGCTTCATCCCATCCTCAACGACAACATAAATCAAATACTTAGACCCGGTACTGTCACTGACAACGGCATCACGGTATCCGTTGATTTAAAACTTTCTGCTGCTCAAATTAAATCGCGTACTAGAAAAGGTCATAAAAGTACAATTAATAAGTGCAAGCGATTGGGGTTGACTACAAGAATAGTCCCTTATTTAGAATATATCAATGAATTTATGGCAATTTATGAAGAGACTATGGGGCGCGTTGAAGCCAGTCAATCTTATTATTTTGGACGCAGTTATTTTGAAGATTTATCAAAATTAGGCGACGCCATTCATTTATGCCTTGTAGAAAAGGAAGATCGAATTGCCAGTGCTTGCTTGTTTCTGGAATGCGGTGGGATAGTTCAGGCTCACCTCGGTGGAAGCAAAACCGAATTTTTGAGCGAGTCTCCTTTTAGTTTAGTATTTGATTACGGCAGATACTGGTCTCAAGAACGAGGCAATGAATTTTTTCACATGGGAGGTGGTGTGGGAGGATCGAATCAAGATAGTCTCTATATATTCAAGTCTGGGTTTTCTCAACAAAGGCATCTTTTTTTTACAATGCGTCTGATTACAGATGAAGAAAAATATCATCATCTGGTAGAATTGCGGGCAAGCGCTTTAGAAGCGGATTCTGCAACACTGCTCAATTCAGGGTTTTTCCCTGCCTATCGTGCTTTACCGTAACAGCAAGCTCGTATAGCAATCCTCGCATCAGTTGTAAAAATATGTAGGGGTAGTGCTAAGAGTGCCTACCCCAGCCTGCATCGGGGCAACCACAGGGGGTTTGCCCCTACAATAATTACACAAATCATTTAGGATTGCTATAGTAAATAAGCCTGGTTAGAAGTCATGGTCAAACAAATTCTCCTATCAACACCTCACATGGGTTCTCTCGAACAGGAGTTCGTCAAAGAAGCCTTTGATACTAACTGGATCGCCCCCGTCGGTCCCCATGTAGACGCTTTCGAGCAAGAATTCTGCGAAGTAGTTGGCGCTAAACACGCAGCGGCTGTTAGTTCCGGTACCGCAGCTTTGCATTTGGCTTTACAATTGATTGGTGTCGGTTCGGGAGATGAGGTTTTTTGCTCGACTCTGACTTTTATTGCGACTGCGACGCCGATTACTTATCTTGGCGCAAAACCTGTTTTTATCGATAGCGATCGCACTTCTTGGAATCTCAACCCCGACTTGTTCCGAGAAGCGCTTGACAAACGAGCAAAAATTGGTAAATTACCCAAAGCTGTGGTTATCGTACACCTCTACGGTCAAAGTTGCGATATCGACCCAATTCTGGAAGCTTGCAATGCTTATGAAATTCCGCTAATAGAAGATGCGGCCGAATCTCTAGGGGCTAGCTACAAAAATAGATCGCCTGGAACCTTTGGTAAAATCGGCATTTTCTCATTCAACGGCAATAAAATTATCACCACTTCCGGCGGCGGAATGTTAGTTTCCGACGACCAAAAACTGGTAGAAAAAGCTCGGTTTTTGGCAACACAAGCCCGCGACGCCGCTCCTCATTACCAACATTCAGAAATCGGCTACAATTACCGTCTCAGCAATGTTTTGGCGGGAATAGGTCGCGGTCAATTACGGGTTTTGGAGGAGCGAGTTGAAGCGAGACGGCGCAATTTTGAATTTTACAAACAAGCTTTAGGAAACTTGCCGGGAATTGAATTTATGCCGGAAGCTGCTTTTGGAAAAGCTACTCGCTGGCTGACTTGTTTGACGATCGATCCTGCCGCTTTCGGTGCAGATAGAGAACAAGTTCGCCTAGGGCTTGCTCGAGAGAAAATAGAAGCGCGTCCGGTTTGGAAACCTTTACACTTACAGCCAGTATTTGCTGATTGCGAATGTACGGGCGGTGCCGTGGCCCAAGAGTTGTTTGAGTACGGGCTTTGCTTGCCTTCTGGCTCTAATTTAACTGATGAAGATTTAGAGCGGGTGACAAGTGCGATCGCTCAAATTCACAAAGAAAATCGATGATATAGCCGAAGGAAGTTCGGCTACGGATTTTGTTTGTAAAAAATGTAACGGAGGTCACTCGATTTTAGATTTTAGATTTACGATTTTGGATTAACCTCTCCTTGTAAAGAAGAGGCTTGAAAATTGATTTTTTTATTTGATTCTCCGTGAACGGAGAGGCTTGAAACCTTTATTTTAGATTCTAGATTTAGATTTTAATCTAAAATCCAAAATCTAAAATCTAAAATTGTCTCGGTCAGGAAGAAGAAAGAGGCGATCGCTATTAGAGTCCTGACTTCTTTAAGAAGTTGGGAGTTTGGGTATTCTGTCTGTTGATTAATTCTCCGGCCATTCTTGCAGGGCGATCGCAATTCCCTGTTTTAATCTTGGTTCGAGACTCTCTTGCTTAACTAAACTTTCTAATTGCTGTCTGGCCTCGATCGCATTTAGCTGTTTTAGCGCAGCCGTGGAGTGCAGCCTGATGCTTGTGTCGGCATCTGCTAACAGTTGAATCAGCACATCTAGCGCTCTAATATCTCCTAATTGCCCTAACCCTAAAGCTAAAGATTGTTTGATTGCTACGGACTGCACGGCGGGATGATTGCTTTCGAGTAAATCGAGCATAATTTCTGCGGCTTTGACTTTTAATTCCGGCTTTTCCACTCGCCCTAAAACAGCGATAATCTCTTGACAAATAGGAAAGTTTGTGTTAGTTAATTCGGCAATTAAGGTTTGCTGCAAATATTCTAAAGCGACTGCGGTTTCGCTCCAGCTTAGGGCGCGCACAGTTTCGATTTGCAATTCAACCGGAGTTGTGGGCGATCGCAGCAATTCAAATAAAGCAGCCGCAGCAGCATCGGTTTTCACTCGCCCGATCGCGATCGCCGCTTGCTGACAAACTTCTAATCGAATGTCCGAAAGCAAAGGTTTGAGCAAGTTAACTAAATCGAATTCTGCATCTAAATAGGCGCGCACACCGAGAGCTCGCACGGCTTCTTTTCTGACTGCTGTTGCCGGATCTTTGAGTGCTGCTACCAGTACCGGCGGGATGCGGGAATCGTGAAAGCTGCTCAGGGCCTCGATTGCGTGGGCCCGCACCGCAACTTGAGAGTCTCCGACTACGCTCAACAGCGGTGGAATGGTTTCGGTGCGCCGAATTTGGGCGAGTGCTGCTGTGGCAAACTGTCGCGAGTCTTGTTGCTGCAAGAGAGTTGCTAGGGATTCTATTGCTGTCAGGCCCAAATTCCCTAGGGTTTCGGCAGCGATTTGGCTCAATTCTTCGTCGGAATTTTTGACCAATTCTACTAAAGCTTGAATCACTTCCGGGCGATCGAACTTTCCGAGAATGCGGGCGGCGAACCACCGGGATTCGGTGTCAGCGTCTTCGTCTTCGAGCACGGCAATTAAAGGTGCGATCGCGCCATTTCCCAGATTTGGCAATACTTTAGAAATTTCCCAGCGGTCTTGAAAATCTCCCCATTCCAAGGCTTGTATTGCTAAACTGACAGCTTGCTCTAAAATGTGTTTTTCCTGCGGCTTGCTGCCCTTGGCTGTCAGTTGCTGCAAGCATTCGACTATCCCAGGCCAGTTTTGGCGATCGGCAGCGACTTGCGCTTTTTGTAAAATATTATACATGATTTTAAATTAAGTTCGATCGAGAAGCGAGATTGTTTGCTGCTAGCCCAGAGCCCGAGGTACTTTTTAGGAATCTTTGGCTACAATTATCCCTTTTTTGACATTTTTGTCAATCCATCATAATCGGTAAAATAGAACTAAAGCATTAATTTCATAAAGTTAAGCCATCAAGCTATACTTTTGGTAATTAAAAACACTCAATATTCCCCATTAAAAATCAACAAATGAAGAAAGCTCTACTTTTAGTAAACCAGCACTCCCGAAAAGGGCAAAAGCTATTATCTCAAGCCACTGTAGAATTAGAAGCATGGGGTTTTGAGTTAATTGTAGAATCTACGGAGCGCGCCCGCGAACTTCCCGACACAATTCGCCGCTACCAAAATCGAGTTGAATTAGTAATAATCGGCGGTGGCGACGGCACTCTCAACGCCGCCATAGAAGGTTTGATAGACACCAAGTTACCCTTGGGTATTTTGCCGATGGGAACTGCTAACGACCTAGCCCGCACTCTGAAAATTCCTACAGCTTTATCCGCAGCTTGTCAAGTAATTGCCAGCGGTAAAGTTCGGCTAATAGACTTGGGTTGGGTTAACGGCAAGCATTTTTTTAATGTTGCGAGTTTGGGATTGAGCGTGGAAATTACCCAGCGGCTGACTAAAGACGTAAAGCAGCGCTGGGGAGTTTTAGCTTATGCTTTTACTGCTTTGCAGACAATTTTGTCAGCGCGACCGTTCCGAGCAGAAATTAGGGTTGACAACCAATCTTTTCATGTTAAAACTATTCAAATTGCCATTGGCAACGGTCGCTATTATGGCGGTGGCATGACAGTTGCCGAGGATGCCACAATCGACGACAGGCGACTGGATTTGTACAGTTTGGAAATAAAAAAATGGTGGGAAATCATTGCTTTGCTGCCGGCCATGAGGCAAGGAAACCATACGAGTTGGCCTAACGTTCGCGCCTTGCACGCTCAAGAATTTGAGGTTAATACTAGCAAACGCCGTCCGATTAATACCGACGGTGAAATCACAACTCACACGCCTGCAAAATTCCGAGTGATTCCCCAAGCTTTAGCAGTTATAGCTCCTTCATAACTCATGATTTATATCATTATGTTGTGAACAGGCTTTCCGGCCTGTTCATATACTAGCCACGGGCAAGATGCCCGTGCCACAATTAATGAATCAATAAATTATCTTGTGTTGTGGAACAGGCATCTTACCTATTCATATACTAGCCACGGGCAAGATGCCCGTGCCACAATTAATTAATTAATTAATCAATTATATTGTGTTGTGGAACAGGCCGGAAAGCCTGTTCATATACTAGCCACGGGCAAGATGCCCGTGCCACAATTAATGAATCAATAAATTATCTTGTTGTGTTGTGGAACAGGCCGGAAAGCCTGTTCATATATTCGCCAGGGGCAAGATGCCCGTGCCACAATTAATCACTTAATAATCGCCTCCCGCGCCGTATTGCCACGCTTCAACTAATCGGTGCAAATAGTATTGCTGTCTCGGCGCTAAATTTTTTACCTGCGGTTCTACGGCTTTCCCCAAAGGCTGCAATCCCGTATAAAGTCCTAAATTCACATAATGAACCATCCAATCGAGCAAATTAGCTATTCCAACCTGCGGGATAATTTTTATAACTAATCCGGGATGGCTAATTGCTGTTTTAAACAGGGTTTTTGACAAAGCCGGAAACAGCACGATATCCTGAAGAAAGGGTTTGAGTACCGGTTCTCCCAACTCTTCCATTACCTGAAAGACTGCCGCCAAAAGTTGATTGATTTGATTGGGGTCTATTTTTTGATTCATCGCAGCACTCATCGAACGCTGAAACAACCAGGTAACTGATAGATTCGGCTGGTAGGGTTGCAAAAGTGCTAGGGAATTTTTGTCTAGACTGTCGCTTGTCAAAGCTTCGTCAATTCCTAGAGTCAATCGTTTGAGGTGGCGCACCATTGCCCCGAAACCGCCGAAGCTGAGGGGAGATTGGCTACCGCTGCTGTCTCCGACTGGGAGTATGCGATTCCAAGGGGTTTTTAGAGGACTTTGGCGATAGCAGGGGAAGAATCCGTAGAGTGCTCTTTGGAATTTTAACTGTTCGAGTTCGACGTTTTGATATTGGGGAAGCAAGCGCAAATACTCTTCAAATAATGTTTCTAGACTGAATCTTTCTGTGTCGGCGTCTATGTAGGTAAATAAGTAGGTGGTGCGGCCGTCTCTGGCTGGAAATGCTTCCCAAAAATATTGGCACTGATTTTCCATTGGGGTGAAGGATGCAAATATGTCGCCAGTGTCGTTTTTGGGGTATCCTCGAGCGCAACTGCCGACTACTAAACATACGGCGTCGGGTTTTTTGCCTTGTCTAGCTTGGCGGACAATGGGGGAAAAATGTCCCATTACATCTAAAAATAATCTGGTTTTAAATATTTTTGTAGCAGCTTTTTCGTCGGTACTTGCCGATTCTACCAAGACTCCATCCGGGTAAATGGTTGCTGTTTTAAATGGTGTATTTTCAAATAGTTTGCCTCCAGCTTTGAGGAATCGCTGTTTGAGGGTTTCTAGGAGGTAAACTGGATCTATTCCGATGTTTAGTACGCCAGAAATCCAGATATCTGGGGTGTTGGCAAAGCTGATGCGGGCTGGGTTGTATTCGGTGGCGATCGCTTTTTCTATCTCTGCAACAGATAGCAGATTTAGTTCTAAGAATGCGTCTAATTCTTTGCGAGAAATGTTCCATTCTTGCTCGCGTCCTCGCAGGATACCGCGTTCGAGCAAGGCTACTCGCCAACCCCGCAGGACTAAGGCTGTACCGATTAATATTCCTAGGGTTCCGCCACCGATAACTATGTCGAAGTCGAGGGTTTCGAGGGGTTGTTGGCTGTGCTTGACTGCTTGGGGTACTGGTGCGGTGTTTTGTTTGAGGTTTTCCCAGAGTCGATCGACTTTTCTCAGGCCTCCCAGGGCGTCTCCTGGCAGTTGGGAGAGGATTTGTTCGGTGAGGGACATCGGGTTTTAATATTGAAGAGTGGTGGATTTTATCTAATTTAGCTTACATCTACACTTCCGACAGTTTCAGAACTGACGCATGGGGTGGCGAGAAACTGGGTTTATACTAAGATGTTGCACAATTATCAATAAGCTTTTTAGGAACAGGCTTTCCGGCCCGTTCCGCGAGAAAATCTACTCTTCGCGGAAGGGGCCGGAAAGCCTGCGCGAGCGAGAATGGTGCAAGATGTGAGTTTATACGAATTTTGGGCTTAGTAACGAGAAATATACGAAGACATGGGCTTTGTCATGTCGCAAGTGTGCAAGCCAACTGAGTTTTTATCATCACACAGAGAAACCCGGTTTCTGAAAAAACCGGGTTTCTCGTTGGTCAGTCGGGAGAATTATCTTCAATCAGCTTTGCTTAATTCTTCAACTCGCAGCCGATCGCACAAAATTCGCTCGCACACAATAGCACCCGTCTCCGCACTCCTGCAAACTTCTAACTGAGCTTCCGGCAACGCTTCAAACAAAAAACGCTCTCCCGGAAAAACCGTCCGCTCAAAATACCAATTAGGAATATTAGTAATCCGAGCAATTTGCACTTGGTTAGTATTATTAAGATACCAACACAAAATGCGCGCCTCACGTTCGGAAATTACCTGATTCATTGTAAAATTCATGTTTTTAACTTGTTGGTGAAATTGTGCGCTTCATCGACTACTGGCATAAGCTCAATATAGCATATTACCAGTTACAACAAAATTTATTCAACATTTTTTTGTTAATTAATAAATGATCCCGAGGAAACATTGGCGCATTCCACCTGTTCCCAAGAAGGTGCAAAAGGCGACATGGCTAAAGCGCAAGATTTCCATGCTCCCCGAACAGGTGCGTTCAACAATTGACAGTGGCCGACTGAACCTCTTTGCAGTTTGTAGTGACCGCAAAAAGTACACTTAGAAGTAGAATTGCAGCCTGGTTTGCTAATTGCCAGATTCGGATTTCTGTGGATGTTGTTACGTTCTATAGTCAGAGTTTTCATTTAAGCTATTTTTTAAATCTTCGCTCTTAAGTATGACAGCCGGATCTAAGTCCTTGCGTCTATCTCAAGGCTTAGTTCGCCTTTAAGTTTTGTTTAGGGATCGATATAAAATATATTATTTTTGACACAATCGAGCTAGGGAGCAATTGAATTTTCTTCCATCGCATTGGCTGCCCCGGCTTTACTGCCGATCGCGCTTGCCAGGGGGTATACTTCCTCAGACAGAGCTAATTATCCTCGCCTAACTTGCTAAACAAATCGGCTAAAATTGTATTAGAAAATAAAAAACCTTCGGGATCGCTTAACCTCAAATTTCCCGAAAGCGGCAGTTTCGCGGCCTGGCCTAAAGTTGCGTGAAGCGGAGCTATCCCGTAGGGAATCGTCCTATCCTCCGTCATAATTTCCACCCATCCTTGCCGCCAGTAGGGCTGCAAACAACGCCAAATTTTATCAACCGTTTGTTGAGTAAACTTTTCAGTCAGCCGCGACAGGCTAACTCCTTCTGCTAAACGCAAGCCTAGCATCAGGGTTTCTAACAAAACGTCATTTTCTGAGACTTGAAAATTTTGCTCAATTGCTGGGTAAATATCCGGCTGGGTTTCCCCTCCAAGTTTTGGGGTAGCAGGGGAATTGAGGCGAGAGATCGATCGCACCCACTGATAATATTCTTGAGTTTTGCGAGGCCTGGTCAACCTCCGGCCTTCCACGTAACTCGCCGCCCCCATGCCCAAGCCGTAATAAGGGCGATTTTCCCAATAAACGCGGTTGTGGTGGCACTGATAGCCATCGCGAGCGTAATTAGAAATTTCGTAATGTTCGTAGCCAGCACCAGTCAGAATTTCCCGCGCCAAACGGTACATTCCAGCAGCGGTTTCATCTGCTGGCAGCGGCTGCGCGCCTGCTTGAAAGTAGCGCCCGAAAGCAGTTCCCCGCTCAACAATTAAGTCGTAACTCGACACGTGAGTCGGGCTAATTTCCACCGCCGATTTCAGGGAAGCTTCCCACTGTTCTAAAGTTTGGTGCGGCAGTCCCGAAATCAGGTCTAAACTGAAATTGACAATACCAGCCGATCGCACTATTTCCACAGCTTCAAAAATTTCCGCGACTGAGTGCGATCGCCCGCAAGCTTGCAGCAATTCATCCTGAAAAGCTTGCACTCCCAAACTAACTCTATTTACTCCCGCCGCTGCATATCCCCGCAACTGTTCTAAAGTAAACGTACCCGGGTCTATTTCGATAGAAATTTCCGCCCCAGCAGCAATGCCAAATTTGCCGTCGAGAGTCTCTAAAATATTGCTCAACTGACTGACAGAAAGCAGCGAAGGCGTGCCGCCGCCAAAAAAAACTGTTTTCAGAGATGCGCCTAAATTTTTAGTTTCTTGAATTTCTTGACACAGTACGGCAACATATTGCACAATTGTGCCGGAATTCTCGCCATTTTTGCGATCGCCCACCACAAAAACCGGAAAATCGCAGTAGTAACAGCGGCGGCGACAAAAAGGTACGTGCAGGTAAGCAGAACTGGGAATGCCGGAATTTGTCGCTTGCACACTTTTTTTTAATTCAAATGTTAAATAATCTGTGGGATGGTTCATTACATTTCAAGCCGAAAACGCAACTTCAAATCTAAAGTTTTAATTAAATCATCATGAATAATTATGTATATTATGACATTTTCTTACCAAAAAAGCGCTGCGAACGATCGGCTCTTGTAGTTGAACCCAGTAGCAGTTTCGATCTGCCACAATTCCCGGAGAGCGGGCAGGGCGGTCTATTCGCACAGAAGTGCTTGCTTTTGGCAGGGTATGGTAAATGCCCGGCGCCTCCCTGGCACATCCCCTAAACGCTACAACCGCGAAATATAAGTTTATGAAAATCCCCGAGTCAATATAGCGATATCCGACCAAAGCATGAAAACAAGTATCAGCACTGCAAAGATATAATGTGAATAAATTCATTAACCTAGAACTAATGCTAGACGCAATCATAATTATCTCATTCATAATCGCAGGCGGAGGCATCGGCTATTACGGAGTCGAACTGCTGCCGAGCAATCTGCTGGAGCAAGTGACAAATATACAAGGTTTAAGTTCAGTACTAGGTTCCTTTGGAGCATTAATCGGCTTCGTGATGGGATTAGTGGCTCAAACAACCTACCGCCGGCTGGAAAAACAAGTCCGCGATATGCCGGTGGAGATGCTGCTGACGCGGGCGATCGGCTTAATCATCGGACTGCTAGTAGCGAACTTAATGCTGGCTCCGCTGTTCCTGCTGCCAATTCCCCGCGAGTTCGGCTTCATCAAACCTCTAGTCGCAGTCTTGGGAAGCGTCATGTTCGGCTTCACAGGCGTAAGTTTGACCGACACCCACGGCCGCGCTTTCTTGCGGCTGATCAACCCCAAAACCTTAGACACGGTGTTGGTAGCCGAAGGTACCTTCAAACCAGCAAGTGCCAAAGTTGTCGATACTAGCTGCATTATTGACGGCCGGATTGAAAACCTGCTAGAAACAGGTTTCCTCGAAGGTCAAATTATCGTGCCGCAATTCGTTCTCCAAGAACTGCAACTAATAGCTGATTCCGCCAACGATCAAAAGCGAGTGCGCGGACGCCGCGGCTTAGATATTCTCAACCGAATCAAAGAAACATATCCAGAACGGATTCAAATTCACTCGGCTGACTACGAAGATCTTCCGACAGTCGATGCGAAATTAGTCCGCTTCGCCTTGGATATCGACGGCATTTTGCTCACCAACGATTACAACTTGTCGAAAGTAGCCACCGTCCAAAAACTGCCGGTTTTGAATATCAACGATTTGACTCATGCGGTGCGCCCGACTTATTTGCCGGGAGATACGATCGAACTAAAAATCCGCAAAGAAGGCAAAGAACCCTCTCAGGGAATCGGTTACTTGGATGACGGCACAATGGTTGTCGTAGAAGCCGGCAGCAGTTACGTCGGCGGCGAAGCCCGAGTCGTAGTCACCAGCGCCCTGCAAACTAGCGCCGGCCGCATGATATTCGCCCGCCCTCAAGAGTCCGTTATTGTGTAAATTACCCAGCACTGACCTGAGTACAGGTACAGTGTGGGCTTTCAATAGCCCTGAAATGATCTTGCACATTGCAAAACAATCTCAAACCTTCGGGCTTATTTACGAAAGCCCCAATAGCAGCAATATTCTTACTGCCGTTTAAGTCGGCATCACCTTTCCAT